>DFDY01000106.1:215-22750 GCA_002368955.1 Bacteroidales bacterium UBA3816 | reverse complement strand
TTTTGTTTCCGTTTGTTGTTGGTTCCGGGGTGGGCAACGGGTTGATTCTATGGGTTGTGCGGAGGGTTAGTTGCCCATCTGGCGGAGGAGTTTGTCGAGGTTGGGGGTGAGGATGATTTCGGTGCGGCGGTTGCGGGCTTTGTTGGCGGCGGTGGTGTTCTTGACCTTGGGGGTGTACTCGGCATGGCCGGCGGCTACCACTCGGGCGGGGTTGATGGCTGGGCCTTGCCGGAGCAGCTGTTTGACGATGGCGGTGGCTCGCATGACGCTCAGGTCCCAGTTGTCCTTGACGGCGGCGGTGCCGCGGAAGGGGTCGTTGTCGGTGTGGCCTTCGACCATGATGGTGAGGTCGGGGTTGTCCTCCAGTATTCGGGCCAGTGTTTTGAGGGCCCCTATGCCTTGGGGCGAGACGGTCCAGCTGCCGGAGGCAAAGAGGAGCTTGTCCTCCATGGAGACGTAGACTTTGCCGTCTTTGGTCTCGACGTTGAGGCCTTTGTCTTTGTAGCCCACGAGGGCGCTGGCCACGGCACCTTTGAGCTGTTCGAGTTCACGCTGCTTGGCTTCAAGGGCCTGCCCTATGGCGCGCTGGTTTTGGAGCATTTGCTCCTCGCGCTGCTGAAGATCGCGCTGCTGGGACAGGAGTTGGTCTTCCTTGGCCTTGAGGTCGCGCTGCTTGTCGGCCAGTTGGCGACTGCGCTGCTGTAGGGCTTGGTGGGCTTTGGAGAGGTCGCGGTTTTTGCCGGTGAGCTGCTGCATGTAGTTTTCGACGGTGGTGTCGTAGCGGAGCTGGAGGGCGGCGTAGGAGCGGTTGATGGAGGTGACGGTGGCTTCGCACTCCTGGCGGGCGGCGGTCATGTCGCTCAGGGCCACGGTCATGGCCTGCCCCTGACGGACCAGTTCGGCATTTTCCTCGCGCAGCTCTTGCAGTTCCTGCTGGGCCAGGCTGAGGCTTTTGGTTTTTTGCGAATATTGCTGCTGGAGGGATTCGTATTCCCTCATCGAGACACACGAGGTGAGCAGCACGAGGGCTGCGGCTGGTAGTAGGTTTGTTCTTTTCATAGCACGAAAGACGTTTTATAAATAACGCAAATGAGAATTTTTTCGTATCTTTGCGGACTGAGTTTTTTCGACAATGGCGTTTGTAGATACTTATAAGAGACTGCATATTTGGCGTTTGCGCCACATATCGGAGCAGAGCTATTTGCTGCTGCTGAGTGGGCTGGTGGGCGTTTTGAGCGGCACGGCGGGTGTGGTGCTGAAGACGGTGGTGCACGTGGTGGGGCGCTATGTGCAGGCTTTCGGCAACCGCTACTGCGCCCCCGGAGGGGCCAATGTGCTGATGTTTGTCACGCCGCTGATAGGCATCCTGCTGACGGTGCTTTTTGTGCGCTACGTCATCCGGGGCAACATAGGGCACGGCATACCCAACGTGCTGCTGGCCATCTCGCGCAACCAGGGACGTCTGCCGGCCCGCAATATGTACACTTCCATGGTGGCTTCGACCCTGACGGTGGGGCTGGGCGGCAGCGTGGGGCTGGAGGCTCCCATAGCTTCGACGGGTTCTGCCATAGGCTCCAATGTGGGACATTTCTTCCATGTGAGCAAACGGGGGGTGAAGCTGCTGCTAGGCTGCGGCGCGGCGGGTGCCATAGCGGGCATTTTCCAGGCTCCGCTGGCGGGGGTGTTGTTCACGGTGGAGGTGCTGATGTTCGACATGACCATGACCACGGCGGTGCCGCTGCTGGTGTCGTCGCTGTCGGCGGCCACGGTGGCTTTCTTCTTCATGGGCTCCGAGGTGCAGTTTGCCTTCCACGTTACGCAAGATTTTACGCTCAGCCAGATTCCTTTTCTAGTGGTGCTGGGTGTCTTTTGCGCCTTTAGTTCCATTTATTTCCTGCGTTGCACCGATTGGGTGGAGGGGTGGTTTGCCCAACGGAAGCAGTGGATGGCGAGGCTGCTGACGGGCGGATTGGTGCTTGGGGTGATGATATTTCTCTTTCCGCCGCTTTACGGAGAGGGCTACTGGTCACTCTCGGCCTTGCTCAACGGCAGCAACAGCGACCCGCTCTTTGCGGACAGCCTGTTCAGTACCTTCCACGACAACAACTGGTTTGCTCTGGCCATATTGCTGGTGCTCATCCTGCTGAAGCCGGTGGCCACGGCCACCACGATAGGCAGCGGGGGCGTGGGCGGCACTTTCGGCCCGTCACTGGTGGTGGGCGGGCTGAGCGGATACTTCATTGCCGCGCTGGGCAACCAACTGGGCCTGCCTCCGCAGTCGACGGCCAACTTTGCCTTGGTGGGCATGGCGGGGGTGATGACGGGGGTGATGCACGCTCCTTTTATGGGTGTGTTTCTCATTGCGGAGATTACGGGCGGCTATGCCTTGATGGTTCCGCTACTAATCACGGCCACGGTGACTTACATCTGTGTGCAGCCGTTTGAGAAGCATTCTATTTATGCCCGCAAACTGGCCCTGAAAGGCGACCTGATGACCCACAACAAGGATGCCTCGGCCTGGCAGTTGATGGACCTGAAGAAACTGATCGAGACCAACTTTGTGGCTCTCCATGAGGAGGGCTCACTGCGCGACATTGTGGAGGCCATCCAGCAATGCAAACGCAACCTGTTTCCGGTGGTGGACAGCAATGGCAAGTTTCTGGGACTGATAGTTATGGACGACATTCGACACCTTATTTTCAAGCCGGAACTGTATGACCGCGTGACGGTGAAGGAACTGATGATGACTTTTGACGACAGGGACATTATCCACATGAGCGACTCTCCCTTCGAGGTAGTGGAGAAGTTCAAACTGGGCAACCGCTACAACCTCATAGTGGTTGACGACGAAGGCAAATATGTGGGATTTCTCTCCCGGGCCAACACTTTCTCGGCCTACAGGCGATTTATCTCGCAGAGCTCGGAGGAATAGCGAGCGATAGGAAACTTTTTTCTTGTTGTATCATCTTTTTTTCGTATCTTTGCTTGTTTGTATAGTGCGTGTATCATGCACCAAATTATTTATTATCAAGAAAATAAAAATAATATATAATATATTAAGCTCATGAAAATGAAGAAGCTCATTGCTATGTTGGCCTTGGTGGCAGCCCTGCTGCCCGCGATGGCCATTGCACAAGACGAAGTTGTAAAAGACACCCTGCTTCGCGCCAACACCGACACGCTGATGAAGCATATCCGCGTGCTGTCCAACAGCCAGTATGAGGGGCGAATGGCAGGCTCGCAGGCCTACATTGAGGCGGCGGACTATGTGGCGGAGGTGCTCTCATCTTACGGAGTGAAACCGTGGGAAGGAGAGTGGGCCCAGTGGTTCCAAGTGGAGTATAACGAGATAGAGAACTGCAATTTTAACACTTACGTCAACGACAACGACACCCGTACCGCCTATGTGCTGGGTCGCGACTATGTGTGTTCGAGCATGACTGGCCGCGGCTATACCAACGCGCCAGTGGTTTTCTGCGGCTGGGGCATCGACAACCGCGTCTTTAACGAGTACGCCCATGTGGACGTGCAGGGCAAGATTGTGCTGTGCCTTTCGGGGGTACCCGAATTCCTGCCCGGCAACGTAACTGAGCGTTATGCCACCCTGCGCCAGAAAGCCGAGACGGCCATCAGGCATGGGGCTGTGGGACTTGTCTGCATCAACCTCTCGGAGACCTGCCGTTCCTACGAGGTGCAGCATCAGGCCTACTGCGGCGAAGGCTCTCATCAGGCTACGTTCCCCGTGGTGCAGCCCACCATGGACATGGGCCGCGCCCTGCTGGAGGACGAGCAGATGGCCCTAGACTCGGTGGTAGACGTGTTGCAAAACACCATGGTGCCACAGTCATTCCACCTGCGCAAGAAATTTGAAATCAACATCAACGCCAAGTATAAGCCCAATGCTCCCACGGCCAACGTCATCGGCTATCTGCCCGGACATGACGAGCGCATGAAGAACGAGCTGGTTGTGGTGGGTGCCCATCTGGACCACGTAGGCGTGCAGGGCAGCACCTGTCTTTTCCCCGGTGCCGACCACAACGCCAGCGGCGTGGCCGCGGTGCTGGAAACCGCCCGCCTGCTGACCACTTACGCCCCCAAAGACATTGAGTTCAACAAGCGCTCCATCATCTTTGTCCTCTTCTCTGGCGGCGAACTGGAAAACCTGGGGTCGAGCATTTTTGTCTCCAACTTCTCCAAACTGGGCAACATTGAGTGCTTCATCAATGCCCAGTGCATCGGTTCCGGCGACAGCATCAACGTGATGGGCAACAAACGGTTCCCCCGTCTGTGGGACATTGCCTACCACAACGACACGGTTTCCACCAAATCGCTGGCCAAAGGGCTGCACACCTATCCCCGTGGCGACGCGGCTGCCTTTGCCCAGATAGGCATTCCCTCACTGGTGTTCACCAACTATATGGGCGGCAACTACGACCATGTGCCCAGCGACATATCTGAGAACATCAACCGCGACATGCTCACCAAGAACGCCAGCTTGATGGCAGAGGTTATATACGAACTCTCGTTGGGCGACTATCAAGGCCGCTCCTTCCGCTCCAAACGCTTCAAATTCGAATAGTCAAACTTCCCTTAACTACCTTACGCACAAAACAGAATGTTCACACTCTTCAAAAAAGAACTGGCCAGTTTCTTCTCTTCCCTCATCGGGTATCTGACGATTATTGTGTTTCTCGTCCTCACCGGACTGATGCTGTGGGTCTTCAAGGGTGACTTCAACATCCTTGACTACGGTTTTGCCGGAATGGACGGCCTCTTCATCATCGGACCTTTCCTCTACCTCTTCCTCATCCCCGCCATCACCATGCGCATGTTTGCCGAAGAGAAGAAGAATGGCACCATGGAGCTGCTCCTCACCAAACCGCTGAGCGAGATGACCCTGATCTGGGCCAAATTCTTGGCAGGCTTTACTTTGGTATTCATCTCGCTGCTGCCCACCCTGGTGTGCTATTTCAGCGTTTACGCCCTGGGCGACCCCGTGGGCAACATCGACACCGGCAGCGTGGCCGGTTCTTATATCGGCCTGCTCCTTTTGGGGGCTGCCTTTGTGGCCATAGGACTCTTTGCCAGTTCCATCACCAACAACCAGATTGTAGCCTTCATCCTGGCCGCACTCATGAGTGCCTTTATGCACCTAGGATTTGAGAGCATCTACCGCATGGGGTTCTTGGGCAATGCCGACCTCTTTGTGCGGTCGCTGGGCATGAGTTACCACTACGAGTCTATCAGCCGCGGGGTGATAGACACACGCGACGTGATTTACTTTGCCTCCGTTATTGCCCTCTTCCTGCTGGCCACCCGCATCGTGCTGCAAAGCCGCAAGTGGCACGGCTGGCACAAGAAGAAAGACCTGCGCCGCAGCCACTGGATTGAATTGGGGGCAGGCATCCTCATCGTGGTTTTTGTCAACGTCATCAGCTACTATTTCTTCACCCGGCTGGACCTCACCTCGGAGAAACGCTACACCCTCTCCAAGTCGACCAAGAACCTGCTGAAGAAGGTGGACGAGCCGGTGCTCTACCGCGTATATCTGGAAGGAGAATTCCCCGCTGACTTCAAGCGGTTGCAGAATGAGACCAAGGAGATGCTCAACCAATTCCGCGCCTACAACAAGAATATCGAATACGAATTTGTCAACCCCAATAATTTCGAGGACCAGCAAGAACGCCAGGTTTTCTACCAAAAGCTGGCACAGAAGGGCATCATGCCCACACAAATACAGGTGAACACCGGCAACGGTGTGACCACACAGGTGCTGATTCCCGCCGCCGACGTTATCTATAAGGGCAACGAGACCTCCATCCAACTGCTGCAAAGCCAGAAATATGTCGACCAAAGCCAGTTGCTCAACAACTCCATACAGAGTTTGGAATATGTGCTCTCCAACCCCATCAGAGCCTTGGCCCGCGGACAGAAGCCCACTGTGGCCTTCCTGCGCGGACATGGCGAGCTGGAACTGCCCAACATGGCTGACCTTATCACCACCCTTTATGACTACTATAACTTGGACACCGCCCGCATGGACGGCAATATAAACTCACTGACTGGCCGTTCACAAGACCCCAATGACTCCACGGAATTCTATTTCCACAACAAGTATGACCTCATCATTATTGCCAAGCCTACAAAGACTTTCAGCGACCGCGACCTCTTTATTCTGGACCAATATGTGATGTACGGCGGCAAGTTGCTGTGGCTCATAGACCCGCTGGATGCCGACTTGGACAGCCTGCAACATGCCGGACAGGCCATCGCCACCCGCTTCCCACTGAATATCGACGAAATGCTCTTCACCTACGGTGTGCGCGTCAACCCCGACTTGGTGATGGATGTTCGCTGCCGCCCCATACCCATGACCGTGGGCATGGTGGGCGAGCAACCTCAGATACAGTTCCAGCCGTGGCTCTACTTCCCCGAAATAGTGCCTCTGTCGCCTCACCCCATCGTGCGCAACTTGGACCTTATCAAGACCGACTTTGTCAGCAGTATAGACCTTATAGACAACGGCATAGACAAATCTGTACTGCTGGCTACCTCGGAGTACACCCGTGTGAAGAATGCCCCAGCCATCTATGACCTGAACGAGGCCAAGACCGAACCCGACCAAAGGCTGTTCAACCATAAGAACGTGCCCATTGCCGTACTGCTGGAAGGCAAGTTCCAGTCGATGTTCCGCAACCGCCTCACCCCAGAGTTTATGGAGCTGCCCTCCATGGGTTACCGTGCCGAGGGTGACAGCACCCGCATGATAGTCCTCTCGGACGGCGACATCATCAAGAACCGCTTCAACTACAATGACGGCACCACCTACCCGTTGGGCTACGACTTCTACACCGAGACCATGTATGCCAACAAAGAGTTGCTGCTGAACTGCATTGACTATCTGGTGGGCGAGGAAGGCTCCATTGCCAGTCGCTCACGCAACATTAAGATTCGCAAACTGGACGTCATGAAGGTCAAAGAAGACCGCATGGGCTATCAATTGCTCAACCTGCTGCTGCCCTCAGGTCTCATCATCCTGGCCGGAATCGTCATCATCATTATCCGTCGTAAACAATACCGCAAGAAATGAAAAGAAAAAGGAACTTACTCATCCTTCTGATAGCTGTTGTCGTTATCGGCCTCATTGCTTTGTTTGTGGCCATAAGAGGCTCAAAGGATGCCACATTTGAACAAGATTTCCACGTCGAAGATGTAGAAAATATCACCAAGCTGTACCTGGCTGACAAGCAAGACAACCATGTGCTGCTACAGCGCGTAGCCGAGGCTGACACAAACTCCGACACCACCTGGACCGTGGACGGTCTCTACCCTGCCAACAAAGGCATGATTAAGCTGCTGCTCGAAACCCTTCGAGACATGCGCATCCGCCAGCAAGTAAACAAAAACGCTGTGCCCCAAGCCATCAAACGTCTTTCGGCCAACTCCATTAAATGCGAAGTCTATCAGACCCGCTATCTGATAGACTGGTTCGGCGGCAGACTCCGCCTCTTCCCGCATGAGAAACTCACCGTCACCTACTTTGTCGGGCAGGAGACACAGGACATGATGGCCTGCTTTATGTACCGCGAAGGCGATAAAGTCCCATTCATCATTCACATACCCGGCTTCCGCGGCTATCTGACACCCCGATTTGTGACCGATGCCATGGCGTGGCGCAGCCATACCATCGTTCATTGGGACATCACCCACCTCCAGCAGGTGAAGTTGGACATTCCGGCCACCCCAGAAGAGTCCTACACCGTCAGCCGCCAAGGCAACACCTTTGTGTTTCAGAAGGCCGGCCAGAGGATCAATGACTTCGACACCGCGCGTGTGGCGCAGATGCTTTCTTGTTTCCACAACCTAAACTTCGACGAGTTTGCCAGCCGCGTGCCCAACAGCAACATGGAGACTTCCTTCAATGCCGGCCCCCGCGCCATCCTCCAAGTCACCAATACCGAAGGCATCACCCGTGAGGTAAAAACCTTTATCAAATACAACAACCCAGCTGACTCCCTGGTGATGGGCAGCGAAGATCTCTATGAGATGTTCGACCTGAACCGCCTTTACGCCATCATCGATAGCAAGGACACGGTGCTCATCCAGTACTTTGTATTCGACAACATACTACAACCCGCTAGCTTCTACCTTGGACAGCAGCCCAACTCATTTGCCAAAGAATAATCCATGAAGCCCCTCATCCTCATCACCAACGACGACGGTGTCTCCTCACGCGGCCTGCGACACTTGGTACACATAGCCCAAGAGTTTGGCGACGTGGTGGTCATGGCTCCCGACCGCAACGCCTCCGGCCTCAGCACTTCCATCACCTGCATGCGCCCACTGCACGCCTACCTAGTCAATCAGGAGGACGGGGTGGACTACTATGCCTGCGATGGCACACCCGCCGACTGCGTGAAGATGGGATACGAGCATTTCTGCCCTAGGAAACCAGACCTGATGCTCTCGGGCATCAACTATGGAAGCAACTCCTCTATCAATATTATATACAGTGGTACCATGGGGGCCGTGTTGGAAGGCTGCCTCAACGGATTGCAATCCATTGGATTCTCACTGCTGACCCACAGCCCCGAAGCCGACTTCAACGCCTGCACACCCTCCATACGACACATCATCCGCCAGGTGCTACAACATCCGCTGCCCGACTTCACCGCGCTGAACGTAAACATTCCGCATCTGCCCGCCGAAAAAATAAAAGGCATCCGCATCTGCCGCCAGGCCCGTGCCGCATGGGAAGACAGCCTGGAGAAACGGACCGACAGCAACGGCAAACCTTTCTGGACCATGACAGGCCGCTTTGTATGCAACAACCCCGAGCACGACACCGATGAGTACTGCCTTTCCAACGGCTATGTCTCGGTGGTGCCCGTGAGCCCCGATTTCACCAACAAGCAGCACATCCCCCTTATCAAAAATCTCGAACTATGAAAAAACTACTCAATCAGAACAACTATATTACAGGCATCTTGGGCGTGGTTGTCAGCGAACTGCTTTGCGCTGTTTTGGTCTTCTGTGTTCTATGGCTGACCCACTTGCCGCTAGCCGAGAATGCCCGCTGGTTTGCCTTGGCCTTGGTGCCGCCCATCCTGCTGCTGCGTTATTATGCCAAAGAGCAGAATTATCCCGACACCCTCAAGGCCGTTATCACCACCCTCTTCGTCACAGCCATTGCCTATTTCTGGTTTATGCTGAAGCACCACTACCTATCATTCAATTAATCCCTTACCCAGTCCCCGAAACATGAAATATTACATCATAGCAGGCGAGGCCTCGGGCGACCTTCACGGTGCCAATCTCATGCGGGCTATCCTCCGCAAAGACCCCCATGCCGAGATACGCTACTGGGGAGGCGACGATATGCAATCAGTGGTGGGGGCACCCGTCCGACACATCCGCAATTTGGCATATATGGGATTCGTAGAGGTGGCCTTGCACTTGAAGACCGTGTTGGGGAACATCAGTTTCTGCAAACAGGACATTTTGGAATTCCACCCAGATGTGATTGTCTATATCGACTACCCCGGATTCAACCTCAAGATTGCCAAGTTTGCTCATGAACATGGATTTAAAAATGTCCACTACATCTCGCCCCAACTATGGGCGTGGAAAAAAGGGCGCATCAAACCCATGCGGCGAGACTTGGACCGACTCTGCTATATCTTGCCTTTTGAGCAAGACTTCTATGCCCACAACAACTTCCCACAGGCAGTATATGTGGGGCATCCACTGCTGGATGCCGTGGCCCGTTTCCAATCGTCCTCAACGATTAACAGTCCCGAAGGCAAGAAAATCATCGCCCTGCTCCCCGGAAGCCGTAAGATGGAACTCAACAAGATGCTACCCCCTATGATTCGTCTGGCCCAGAAGCATCCTGAATACCATTTCATCATCGCCGGCATGACACTGCTGGGCGACAAATACTACCAGCCCTATACACGGCAGGCGTCCAACGTCACCGTGGTTTATGACAAGACCTACGACTTGCTTTCCAGTGCCTATGCCGCAATCGTCTGTTCAGGAACCGCAACACTTGAAACCGCGCTTTTCAATGTGCCTCAAGTGGTCTGCTATCGCGCCAACCCCATCTCCGTGGCCATTGCACGCCCGCTGATAGGCAACAAAATCAAATACATCTCGTTACCCAACCTAATAGCCGACTCCCCCATAGTCACCGAACTCATTCAAGACGACGTCACCGACGACCGGCTGCAAAAGGAATTTGACCGCATCACGGCTGACAGCCAGTCGCGCCAAGAGATGCTGAACGGCTATGCCCGACTGCACACTTTGCTGGGCAACGCCGGGGCCTCCGACCGTACTGCCGAGGAAATTATGAAAATAATGAAACAATCATAACCACTTGAAGAGACTCTTTACCATACTCTGCCTTCTGCTGCTCACACTTTCTGCCAATGCCGACCGTGTGAAGGTGCGGCTATTCACTAACAACAGCATCGACCTCATCAACATCTCTTTCGACCTAGGCACTTACAACCTATATGGCGACCACAGCACTCTCATAGCCTCCGAAGTGGGCAACGACAAATCGGTAGAGCTCACGCCCAACGGTAAGCAAGTGCATGTGGCCATTGACGGCTACGACTATGGCAGTTTTACCTCCATCACCTTTTCGGCCACCGACACCGCCTGCATCCTTTGCCTCAATCCCCGCAATGTCAAGCAACGCACCTATGAGGGCAACCTCGAAGTCTCCGTAGGCAAAAACGGCAAACTCCTGCTCATCAACGATGTCGAATTTGAGACCTATATTGCTGGGGTGGTTCAATCAGAAATCTATGGTACCCAGAGCGATATATTTCGCGTGCAGGCCATCATCTCGCGTACCTGGGCCATGAAAAACATCCACAAACACCAGGCCGAAGGCTACAATTTTTGCGACCAAGTGCATTGCCAAGCCTACCTCAATCGCTGCGTGCGACCCGACATCATGTTGGGCACCATGCAAAGCAGCGGCATGACCATCGTAGATGCCGACAATCGCCTCATCGAAACCCCTTTCCACTCCAACAGCGGCGGTCAAACGGCCAACTCTGAAGATGTCTGGCGGGCGGCCCTGCCCTACCTCCGGTCGGTCCCCGACACCTTCTCCTACCACATGCGACAGAGCGAGTGGGTAAAAGTGGTGGACGAAAACAAATGGCTCAACTACTTTGCCTCCAAACACAAGCTCGACACCGCCAACGACAGCATCCGCAACGAGCTGCTCACCTTCAGTCAATCACAACGAAAAGTACGCCTCTGCGGCATTCCTCTGACCCGCATACGTACCGACTTCCAACTAAAATCCACCTTCTTTTCCGTACTCTATGACAGTACCAGCCACCGCGTGACCCTCTCCGGCCATGGCTTCGGCCACGGCGTAGGGCTCTCTCAGGAAGGCACCATCCGCATGGTCGGCCTCGGCATCAGCTACGACAGCATCATACACCACTACTACACCGGCTCACACATCCTCTACGACGAATCCCACCCTCACAATTATGTGGAAAACTACATCAAACAGATTGCCCAAATCATCGAGGAAGACAAGCAGCAATCCACCCAAACAAAGTCCAAAAAGGACGATTGGCTGGGTCGCCTCTTCCGCATTCGTGACCGAGAAGAACGAGAGGAAGTATATGACCCCAGCAGCGACGAATTGGATTCCGACTGGCAATACGACTGGTAAAGAAACTCAAAATAATAATATAAACGAGCAAAAACAACAAAGATATGACAAAAAAAATAATACTAATCCTCACCCTCGGGCTCCTCATGACCGGCATGGCCAATGCCCAAACCGTCCAATGGAAAACCATAGAACAGGCTGCCAAAACCGACACCAAGAATAACTCCAAACTCTTTTTTGTCGATTTCTACACCTCCTGGTGCGGCTGGTGCAAAAAGATGGACAAGGAAACTTTCAGCAACCCCACCGTGGCACTCATACTCAACACTTATTACATCCCAGTTAAATTCGATGCCGAGGGCAATACTGAATTTACGTGGTTTGGCGAGAAATACAGCAACACGGCTGTTGCCCCCGGTGCCAAGCGCAACACCCACAACTTTGCCAAGAAAGTTCTCGGCGCCAGAATGGGGTTCCCCTCCTTTGGCGTATTCAAATCCAACCAACAGCAACTCACCGTCATCCAAGGCTACTACCCACCCGAAGAATTCATCATTGCCTTGTGGTACTATGCCTCTGGCGACAACACCCGATATGGATGGGACAAATACAGAAAAATATTTGACAAAGAAATCCGTCCTGTGATGAACCAAAGGCTGGGCATCAAATAATAGAAACAACAAAACTAAATAATAAGAACTATGGGCCTATTCAGCAAAAAAGAAAAGAAAGAGACCCTCGACCAAGGTCTCAACAAGACCAAGGAAAGTTTCTTCTCAAAACTCTCCAAGGCAATTCTCGGCAAGTCAACCGTCGACGACAGCGTACTTGACAATCTAGAAGAAACCCTCATCACCTCCGATGTGGGCGTCGAAACCACACTCAAAATCATCCAGCACCTAGAAGAGCGCATCAAACGCGACAAATATATCAGCACCTCAGAACTCAACGCCATCCTCCGTGCCGAGATAGCCACGCTCTTGCGCAAACATGACGGCAAATTCCCCGAAGACTTCGACTCTCCCCTACCCCACCACCCCTATGTGGTGTTGGTTGTAGGCGTGAACGGTGTGGGCAAGACCACCACCATCGCCAAATTGGCCTATCAGTATAAACAGGCTGGCAAAAAAGTCATGCTGGGCGCCGCCGACACCTTCCGCGCCGCCGCCGTGGAACAGCTGCAACTGTGGGCCGACCGCGTAGGCGTGCCCATCGTGCAGCAAGGCATGAATGCCGACCCCGCCTCTGTGGCCTATGACACCCTCCAGTCTGCCCTCTCCAAGGACATGGACGTGGTGCTCATCGACACCGCTGGCCGCCTACACAACAAAGTGGGTCTGATGAACGAGCTGGGCAAGATACGTAAGGTCATGCAGAAACTCATGCCCGACGCCCCCCACGAAGTGCTCCTCGTGCTCGATGCCAGCACCGGACAGAATGCCATCGAGCAGGCCAAGCAGTTCACCGCCGCCACCGATGTCAACGCCCTTGCCCTCACTAAGCTCGACGGCACTGCCAAGGGCGGCGTAATCATCGGCATCAGCGACCAGTTCCAAATCCCCGTCCGCTATATCGGACTCGGCGAGAAAATGACCGACCTACAGGTATTCAATGCCGACGAATTTGTAGACAGCCTTTTCGACAATAAGAAATAATGAAAATCAACATAGTTACACTGGGCTGCAGCAAAAACACTGTCGACTCCGAGAACATCGCCGGCCACCTCACCGCAGCCCATCACACAGTATATTTTGACCGCCAACAGAACGACTGCGACCTGGTAATCGTCAACACCTGCGGCTTCATCGGCGATGCCAAGGAAGAGTCCGTCAACACCCTTCTCAAGCAAATCCAAGACAAGCAGAACTTCAACCGCCGCCATGCCCACGACGGCAAGAGGCGCACCCTCTATGCCGTTGGCTGCCTCGTGGAGCGCTACCGCCAAGAGTTGCAAGCCGAAATGCCCGAGGTAGACGGATGGTACGGTGCCCACCAGTGGGAGACCATCGTGCAAAATGCCCTGGTCGCCTCCAACATGTTCGAACCCTTCACCGCCCAGCGCACCCTCAGCACCCCACGCCATTACGCCTATCTCAAGATTGCCGAAGGCTGCAACCGGTCCTGTTCCTATTGTGCCATTCCACTCATCCGTGGCCGACACATCTCCCGTCCCATTGAAGAACTCATCGAGGAGGCAAAAAAGCTGGTCCAAGGCGGCGTGAAAGAGCTCATCCTTATCGCCCAAGACACCACCTACTACGGCCTCGACCTTTACGGACGCCGCCGACTGGGCGACCTCCTAGAGCAACTGGCCACCCAAAGCGGTGCCGAGTGGATTCGCCTGCACTACACCTATCCCACCTCCTTCCCTGTCGATGCCATCGAAGCCATGCAGCGCCACCCTAACATCTGCAACTACATCGACATACCCCTCCAGCACATCAACAGCCGTATACTCGGCTCCATGCAGCGTGGCATAGACCGCCAGGGCACGCTCAGCCTCATCCAAATGTTCCGAGAGAAACTGCCCGACGTCAGCATCCGCACCACCCTTATCGTAGGTTACCCCGGCGAAACCGATCAAGACTTCGAAGAGCTCAAGCAATTTGTCCGCGAAGCCCGTTTCGACCGCATGGGCTGTTTCGCCTACTCGCCCGAAGAGGGCACCCCAGCCGAAAAGCTTGGCGACCCTATACCACAAGAAGAAAAGGAACGTCGCGTGGCAGAACTCATGTCCATACAGGAAGAAATATCATTGGAAAAGAACCAAGCCCGTGTAGGCCGCACCTTCCGCGTGATTATCGACCGACACGAGGGCGACTACTACATCGGCCGTACCGAATACGATAGTCCCGAAATCGACGACGAGGTACTCATCCCCGCCTCCACACCCCTGCACATCGGCCAGTTCTATCCAGTCCGCATCACCCAAGCCCTAGAACACGACCTCATCGCCAGTCTCATCTGAAGTACAAAAAGGTCGATTTTCTGGAATATAGTCCAAAAAAAATATATAATTTTTGGACTATATTCCAGAAAATGCATATATTTGCATCCTAAAAAGGCACTACTGCAACCAATACTTTGGCGTACAACATTGCAGCAAGAGATTGACCTTGTCGAGGAAAGTGACGGAATGATGACAGCCTTCGAGATGAAGTGGAGCCCCAACAAGAAAGTCCTATTCTCAAAAAGGTTCACCGGAGCTTACCCCGTAAAAGAAACCGTCACCATCACCCCTGAGAACTACATGGAATATCTATAAGAAGACACAACCTCCGCAAAACAATGCTGGAATCCAAATTCCACAGAAACGACAAACCCGGCGAAAAAATCAACAACTTACAGATACCGACGCCCCTATAAGTCACCGTGCCGTTGGCACAGCATAATATGTATATATATTGGTCAAAGAACAAAAAAACTCCCAGTCACAAGAACCGGGAGTTGAATAAGGTTACTATCCTAATTGAAAAGATTCGATTATGGAAGGGTTGCAGAACCACACTATTCAAACCATTTCCAGTCTATAAGATTAATTGTTATCACTTACCAGACGTACTGAGAAGCCAAAATGAAGATAATAGTAACCTACTCCGCCCGCATTGCTCTGAACCCAGAAATAAACATCCGATGCTTCTGCTTCACTAAAAATAGTAGATGTCCAATAGTTTCCATCATCACCTTCTGTGTAGATATTTGAGTATCTATCCCCAGCAGATGGTAGAAATACGGCTCCAGCAGCCTCCATTGTACACCACTGTGCCAGCGAGAAATTATTCTGAAGATAATTGTATCCTGAAGTAAAGTTAACTCCGGCAGGTTGCTCCCAATTATCTGGAAGTAGGACGATTCCGTATATTCCATTAACAGAACATGTACCATACTTCATGGCAGCACCAGAACGTCCATTCAGTATGTAGTCCCATTCATCGCGTGATAGAGTGCGCCAAGAATTTGTCTGCTCTCCTCCATTGCTAATTGAATTAGTACCCCAGTCTACAAAGGTAGAATAATCAGAGTTATCGGTTGAGGAAAGAGTGGGATTGTTTCCAGTGCCCCAGCCAAATAGGTCTATCCAACCTGAGTAGCTAGCACTGATGTTTGCATTGTCTGCACCCAAGTAGTCATACTGATTCTCGGCGAAACGCCAAGTACCGGTGCTGGCCTGATACTGTAAGTTTCCCTGAGAGAACCACACCTGGTCACCATCGGCATTGATGGAGAATAGGCCACCTACAGAGCCAATAGGGCGGAAGTGGAGGTCACTTGAATTGAAAGTGATGAGGGTATACTGGCTGCGAGCGACAGTGATGGCGGTATTAGCCGTCTTTATACAACTCAGCCCGTCAACGGTATTCAGTTCAATCTGCAGACCACTGTAACTGCCTTCGGGCAGATAGATAAAGAAATCCATACCGCTGGCAATGCTCTGGGCAGTGGCGCAAGAGAGAATCGTCGTGTTGCTACCGCCAGAGACGTGGGTCAACTGCGGGTCGCCAGCGTTGTAGTTGACACTGAATGTGCCATTGATTTCATTGGCAGCGGTGACAACTATACTGCTGATGTTGACATTGGCGGTCAGGTGCAACTTCAAGGCTCCGCAGAGGTTCTTGAAGGCAAGGGTGTTGTCGCTGCTCTCGGCATACATGGGGAACTCATGGATGGAGTTCTCAACATAGGTCTGAGTGGCTGGGAGGGTGATGTTCACACCGTCGGTGGTCAGCGTGGTGGGGTAGAAGGCGCGGAAAGTGGGGTCGCCTATCTCACCACTGACGTTGTCGAAAATGGCGGTGGTGGCAGGTTCTTGCGGCGTGGCAGAGTAGATGCCGCAACCATCAGTGCCATAGACGGCAATGCGGTCGCCACTGACCCAGTTGAGGGCAGTGCCGCTGAGGGTGGTCTTGCCGTTCTGGCCGGTGCAGTCCTCCATAGAGGCACGGAACTGGGTGCCGTTGGAAGCCTCCTCCTTGTTGCAGGAAGTGAGGGTGAATAGTGTTGATAGTACTAATAGAGAGGTTAGACTAATTGCTGTTCTTTTCATTTCATTGAGGTTTTAAAGGTTTAATCATTAGTCGAAATCGCTGCCGGTGTAGGTGTTGCTACTGCCAATCAGGCCTTCGGTGGTGCCGTTGGCTCCTTGAGGTTGGGGTTCTGTGCCGCTGCCAGCGAAGCCTCGTTCCACGCGGGCTTCCATCAGTTCTACCATTGGAGTTTGGTACTCTTTCTTGCTATTTTGCATTATTCTGCTGCCCTGTTATATCCCATCGGGCACATCGGTTTTTTTGTTGCCCGATACCCGTAGGGCGGTGTGGTAAAGAAAACTGAAAAGCATATAAAAAAGAAGCGCGGGTATCAAGTTCATCGCTCATCCCGCATACAAGGCCTTCGCATGCCCATCTTCCGAGGATAAGCAATGCCAAGCCCACGCTGACGATTATACATAAGCATTATGCATATCGCACCCTGGACGCTGCCACTGCTTTACCGTGCGGAAGATTAGAAGTTGCGAAGTTCTGTATGCCGCAGATAAAACGTTTCGCTCAACGTCTTTTTTATTATGTCCTGTTCCCCACCCACTTACCCATTTAGGGCTTGGCTGGGGAACAATGCAAATATACTAACTTTTTCTGAAACAAACAGATTTTTGGACTGGAAAGGACAAAAAAAATACGTGAACGTCTTGTGGGGCGTTCACGTACTGTCTTTGCCTGGTGTATCGGCTTATGCCTCGGTGTTCTTCTCGATGGCGAGTTTGCCGCGGTAGTAACCGCATTCGGGGCATACGTGGTGATACATTACTGGAGCACCGCAGTTGCTGCAGGTGGTAAGCTGTGCTTTCTCCAGGGCGTCGTGTGTTCTGCGCTTCGCTGTGCGAGTCTGCGAGAATCTGTGTTTTGGATGTGGCATATTATTATTATTTTTTTGTTTATTTTTCCAATAGTTGTTTCAGTGCGTCCCATCTGGGGTCGGTCTCTCCGCTCTGGGTCTCTCTCTCCTCCCCTTCGGAGCCATCTTCGTTCTCGTTGGAGATGAATTTGAGCATCTCGGGGTCGCACTGGCCGTCGGGATGGACTCGCTGCATGGGCAAACTGACCGCTACAAACTCATACATCCACTGGCTCAAATCAATCTGGTAGGCATCCTCGGGGAGATAGACCACATTTTCATCCTCACTTGTCTCCGTGTCGCTGAACTTCACGCAGAGGGTCTGCTCTCCTTCTACGGGAACCTCCAACTCCCCAAGGCATCGATCACATGTTGACTTCACCGTGCCCTTCCAGGCAAAATTTATCATCAACAGGCGTTCTTTTTTCTCCAGATTAACTGCAAAAACGACGTTTCCATCTTGTAATTCTTCATTTTCGAAGCCTTCAAAGAAGCCACCATCCAAGACATACTCGAACTCGTATTTTCCTGATTTCAAACCACTAAACTGGATAGTAGTATCGTATTTTGCCTTCATTTTCGCGCTCTAATTGAGTTTGCAAAATTACAACTTTTTTCTGACATGGCATAATTTAATGCCATTTTTTTGAAAAAAAGTTCTATTTTTCAACACCTGACCGTGGAAAAGCATTCTGACGGTAATTGAGTAAATGGGCTAAAGGGAACCACTCTGCAGCGCTGTAGCAGACGGCATTGGCATCCGAGGTTGCTGTAGTCTGGTTTGGCGCGGACGGGTAATGTATTCATATGTGGCCTCCATGGGTGTGTAGAGGACAACCTGTTGCTGGGCAAGTGTGGCGGGGACATCTATCAGTCGTTGGTTGGAGCTGCCCCTGAAGAGTAGGGAGAGGTCGCGAAGACTCTGAACAAACGGGCCGTCGACCAACACGTCCACCTGTTCAAGCAAGGCTCGTCTGAGTGGATCGACAAGCAACTGCTCGATGCGATAGCCTGTATAGCACCATATGGTATGGGAGGACTGACGGTGGATTTCCCTAGCCAGCAGGGTGAATGCCACGGGTTGGAACATTGGGTCGCCACCCGAGAAAGTCACATCCATATCTTCCACCAATACCTCCTCGGCGACGGCCATGATGCTCCGCTCGTAGCCACCAGCAGGGTCCCACGACTGTGGATTGTGGCAACCGGGGCAATGGTGGACGCATCCGGCGCCATAGACGGAAGTGCGCAGCCCAGGGCCATCGACAGAGGTGCCGTGGACGATGTCCAGCAGACGAATATTATTTGTGTACGATGCGGTCATTGAGTTCAGCAAGTTTGGCACGATTCCAACGGTCAGTGGTTCCAACAAGATAGCCCGTGATGCGCTGCAGGCGGTCGATATTGGTGCTGCCACAGCGGGGGCATTTCTCCAGATTGGATTGGGCATCCTCGTAACCACAATCCATGCAGCGGTTGCGGTTGTGGTTGACGGAGCAATAGCCGATGTTGTACTTGTCCATCAGGTCCACTATGTTCTCGATGGCTTTGGGATTATGGGTGGCGTCGCCATCAATTTCCACATAGAAGATATGTCCGCCACGGGTGAGTTCGTGATAAGGGCCCTCAATCTCGGCCTTGTGGCGCGGAGAGCAGTGGTAGTAGACCGGGACGTGGTTAGAGTTGGTGTAGTATATCTTATCGGTAATACCGGGAATGGTGCCGAAATCTTTCTTGTCGCGCCCAGTGAAACGACCCGAAAGGCCTTCGGCAGGTGTGGCCAGGATGCTGAAGTTGTGCTGGTATTTCTCGGAGAACTCCACCGCCCGGTCGCGCATGTAACCTACGATGCGCAGCCCCAACCGCTGTGCCTCTTCGCTCTCGCCGTGGTGATGGCCCACAAGGGCTATCAGACACTCGGCCAGACCGATGAAGCCAATGCCCAAGGTGCCGTGGTTGATGACGGACTCGATGGTGTCGTTGGGGTGCAGATTTTCGCAGCCTACCCAGAGTTTGGACATCAGCAGCGGGAACTGCTTGGCAAGGGCCGTCTTTTGGAAATTATAGCGGTCCAGCAGCTGCTCGGCAGTGATGTCTAGCAGCTCGTCCAGTTTGGCAAAGAAAGCCTCTATGCGGGCGTTCTTGTCTTCGATTTCGCGCACCTCAAGGGCGAGGCGCACAATATTGATGGTAGAGAAAGAGAGATTGCCGCGGCCAATGGAGGTCTTCTCGCCATAACGGTCTTCAAAGACACGCGTGCGGCAACCCATGGTGGCCAGTTCGTACTTGTAGCGCTCGGGGTCGTCGGCACGCCACTTGTCGTGCTGGTTGAAAGTAGCATCCAGATTGACAAAGTTAGGGAAGAACCGACGGGCAGCCACCTTGCAGGCATACTGATAGAGGTCGTGGTTACGGTCCTCAGGCAGATAGCTCACGCCGCGTTTCTTTTTCCATATCTGGATAGGGAAAATGGCCGTGGCCCCGGAACCCACCCCCTCATAGGTGGATTTAAGCAGTTCGCGAATCACGCAACGGCCTTCGGCAGAGGTGTCGGTACCATAGTTGATGGAGGAGAACACCACTTGGTTGCCACCGCGCGAGTGAATGGTATTCATGTTGTGGATGAAGGCTTCCATGGCCTGATGGGTGCGGCGGACGGTCATGTTGACTGCATGCTGCAGCAGTCGCTCGTCACCCGAAAGACCGTCCAACGGCAACTCCAGGTAGTCGTCAAACTCGTGGTCATAGAGGCGGGAGAGGTCTGTACCGGTGATTTCTTCCAGGTGTTTAACCTCCTCAATGTAGGTCTTGCGGATGAACGGAGCCAGATAGAAGTCAAAGGCAGGAATGGCCTGACCACCGTGCATCTCGTTTTGCACCGTCTCCAAGGAGATGCAAGCCATTACGGAGGCTGTCTCAATACGTTTGGCGGGACGCGACTCGCTGTGGCCAGCGGCAAAGCCGTCGTTCAGTATGCGGTCCAGCGGGTGCTGCACACAGGTGAGCGACTTAGTAGGATAGTAATCCTTGTCGTGGATGTGCAGATAGTTATGCTTCACGGCCCATTTGGAACGCTCCGAAAGCAAATAGTCGTCCACAAAAGGCTTGGTGGTCTCGCTGGCGAACTTCATCATCATGCCGGCAGGGGTGTCGGTATTCATGTTGGCATTCTCACGAGTGACATCATTGTTCTTAGCCTCAAGAATTTCGAGAAATATTTCGCGGGTCTTGGCCTTACGGGCAATGGAGCGCTTGTCGCGGTAGGCGATATACTTCTTGGCCACCTCCTTGCGCGAAGACTGCATCAGCTGCATCTCCACCAAGTCTTGGATTTCTTCCACCGTGGCCTGTTCGGGTCCTTTCAGTTCGATGCGGTCGACAATCTGATAGATGAGGGACTCATCCTCACCTTTCTCGGTGGTGAGCATGGCCTTGCGGATAGCCTGGGCGATTTTCTCTCTGTTGAAGCCGACAATGCGGCCGTCGCGTTTGACAACTGTCTGTATCATGGTTCCTTTATTTTGTACTCTTACACATTTTGTATCGGAGAAACTGGAGGGATGTGGGAACGTGGAGGCTGGAAGCGGCAGGCACAATATGAGGCCCAACGCATTCGCAGACTGCTCTTAATCCCGAAAGCATCTCGCGACATGGCTGAAAGGCAGGTCTTCTGGCTTGACTCCTTTACCTTGGGCACCTTCCCATCCTTTGGTGGACAGTGGCTTAGTTTCGCCTTTGGCATTTTAGAGCTCACAGCTACGGGTATAGCTCAGGTTTTTCACCTGATTCTCTTTTCATTTGAGGTTCTAATCTCAAACACCTTTCGAATGCAAAAATACAAATAAAAGAGCCTCGCTGGAAAAGATATTTGTTAACAAACAGCGGAGTTATCAACAACAAAGTTGTAGGTAACTAGACAGGAAAAAGTTAGCATGGCGGGGGGCTGTTGATAAGAATTTTTGAGTGGAACGGGAAGGGTATTCCTGCGTTCTCTTTATATGTGATGGACCTATTTTCTTTCTATGAAAGCCTGGCCATAATAGTAATTGCCAAAACAAAAGAATCCACCATCAAAGCGATGGTGGATTCTGAATTATGAAAGCTGATAATGTGCTAGTTATTTTGCCGGAGGATAATCGATTCCCTTGGCGGCAAAGAGGAGTTCCATCATCTTGCGGGCGCTGGTGCTGACCACAGTGCCGGGACCAAAGATGGCAGCTGCGCCAGACTTGAACAGGAAGTCATAATCCTGCGGAGGTATAACGCCGCCAACGGTGACGATAATGTCTTCTCGACCCAGCTTCTTGAGTTCCTCAATCACCTGAGGCACGAGGGTCTTGTGACCGGCAGCAAGTGAGCTGACACCCAAAATGTGGACATCATTCTCCACAGCCTGCTTAGCAGCCTCTGCCGGAGTCTGGAAGAGCGGACCCATATCGACATCATAGCCGAGGTCGGCATAACCCGTGGCAACCACCTTGGCGCCGCGGTCGTGACCGTCTTGTCCCATTTTGGCCACCATAACACGAGGACGGCGGCCTTCCACCTTGGCAAAGTAGTCGGTCATTGCCTTCACCTGCTGGAATTCGTCGGTATCTTTAGTCTGAGCGCTGTACACGTTGCTGATAAGATTGATTTTTGCTTTGTAACGACCATAAACTTTCTCAAGGGCATAGCTGATTTCGCCGAGTGATGCGCGTTTACGGGCAGCATCAATGGAGAGCTCAAGCAGGTTGCCCTGGCCGGTCTTAGCACACTCGGTGAGGGCATCGAGGGCTTTCTGCACGGCCTCGGGATCACGGTTGGCACGCAGCTTGGCCAGTCGGTCTAACTGGGCCTGACGCACGGCGGTGTTGTCGATTTCGAGGGTCTCAATGGGATCCTCGTGGTCGAGGCGGTATTTGTTCACGCCAAGGATGGTATCGATATTAGAGTCTATGCGGCTCTGTTTGCGGGCCGAAGCCTCCTCAATACGCATCTTGGGCACGCCGCTCTC
>DFDY01000106.1:0-162 GCA_002368955.1 Bacteroidales bacterium UBA3816 | reverse complement strand
TCTCGATAGCCTTGGCCATGCCGCCAAGCTTCTCGACTTCCTGGATATGAGCCCATGCGCGGTGAGCAATCTCGTGGGTCAGGGTTTCTACATAGTAGCTACCAGCCCAGGGGTCAACCACACGGCAAATGTTGGTTTCTTCCTGAAGATAGATCTGGGTGT
>DFDY01000028.1 GCA_002368955.1 Bacteroidales bacterium UBA3816 | reverse complement strand
AGAGGTAGAATCTCAATGACCCCATACAAGGAAGGGGTCGCGACCAAAGAGAGCAACCCTCTATTCCGCAGTGTGGAATCAACGATAGACCTGCATCTCAGCATCTTGTAATGAAGAAAGTCCCTTGAACTTTCGATGGTGACGCAATATGCCACGGAGAATACACGCCTTCAAAAAAAGAGGGGTTATTCTCCATTACGGCAACCCATAAAGCTTGGGTTACCTCGGTTTCGCCTATGTAGTAGTTCCTTAGGGTGACGCTGTGGGCGGGAAACTCGTCCTCTTCGGCACCTGATTCTTGCTCATCAGTTGAGCCCATCATAGAGGTGCCCCCCTCTACGTGGATCATGTTGAAGCTTACCCCGTTCACTACAATGGTTCTTGTCGGAAGTTTTTGACCTTTGGCTGTGGGCATCTGGAGTCCGATGAACAACGAAATGAATAAAATGATGATTGCTTTCATTTTCATGATTGTATGGATTATTTGTGACCGTCCTGTTATGACCTTTTTGCGGTGTGGAGCCAGCGAAAGCCTTGCTGCCCAGTGCCTCGATAATACGCGACATTGAAAAGGGGTTGGCAACAAGCAGTCATACCTGACAATAAAATGAGACTCCTGATTATACCTATTTCCGCATAAATCTTCCGGACCTGCCGGAGGACTTTAAACAATGTCGGTCCGAATCACGGTGCAAAGTCACAACTTTTTTTCTAATAAATACAGAATGCATACTTTAAAAGATGGAATTCAACACTCGTCTCCCTGCAATTCGCATTGTAAAATAATCGTGCAATCGGAGCAACATGTGCAGAATGCAAAAGAGATTCATTCTTTTCACAAGATGTCTACATATAATTAATTGCATATTTTTTAATACATTACGATATTTTCATGAAAAAAATATGCTGGATGAAAAAAATATGCTATCTTTGCATCGGGAAATATGAAATGAATGCCCAAATGTAGTTTAACGCTGATAATTCTTAATTTATATATGATTTCAAACCCGATGCATATTGCATATATTTAGGAGAAAAGAACAATAACGGAGACTGCATAATTTAGATGAAACTAAACTTTAAAAAGTATAAAAGAAATGAAAACTAAAATCGCATTAATCGCATTGGCACTCCTTTTATGGAGCGCACCCTGCATGGCACAAAACCTAACGCAGGAAAGTAACCCCAACGAACTATCCAAAGAAAAACAGGTGCTAGACACAACCGTCTCCGCCACAGAATGGCAAGCCCTCGTAGACAAACTACAAGATGAAGGATGGTCCAACATCAAGGCAACAAAGGATGGTAAAAACCGAAAAATCCACGCCGAGCGTTACACAAATTCGGAGAGAAAAGCCACCTTGGTGAGCGATATCACCGATGAGAAAGGCGTTCGCACCCAGATTTATGATATCCATACCGTCCAGAACCACTATGGACTTTTGCAGCTGAGCCCCACCGGCGACACCATCCTAGTCAGTGCCGTATACATGGACATCGACAAAACCGATGAGCAGGGGATCCGTACCAAGGTCTATGACCTTTTCACAGGCCACTACTGCATCCAGCAATTCGACTCGCAGGGCAAAGGTATCTCTACCAAAATAGTAGACAAAAAGCCCGAATAAATAGCCGGTCCACACTCTCATTCCAACTCAATAGAAGCCCCTTGCCCGCAGATGTGCAGGTGGCTTTTTTCATTAACACAAAAAGAAAAAAATCCTCAAACAAGAAAAAAAGTGTACTTTTGCATTCCAAAACAAGAAAGAGTACACATGGAACTGCCCTCAACCACACTCAGCAAGGCTGTGGAAGTCCTCTCCTCACTCCCTGGGGTGGGCAAGCGGACGGCTCTGCGCTTTGCCCTGCACCTGCTCAAGCAGCCTCCTCAGGAGGTGGCCGACATGGCCGATGCCATCCACCGCCTGACCACCGACGTTCACTACTGCCGCATCTGTCATAGTATCAGCGACTCCGACCTCTGCCCCATCTGCTCAAGCCCCAAGCGGGTGCAGAGCATCATCTGCGTGGTGGAGAACATCCAAGAGGTCATGGCCATCGAAAACACCCAGCAGTACCGTGGCCTTTACCATGTGCTCGGCGGCGTCATCTCACCCATCGACGGCATAGGCATCCGCGACCTCAACATTGCCTCACTCATCCAGCGGGTACAGGAGGGCAACCCTGCCCCTGTGGAAGAAGTCATCCTGGCCCTGCCCACCACCATGGAGGGCGACACCACCAATTTCTACCTCAACAAGCAACTCCAACCCCTAGGGGTGAAGGTCACCACCATCGCCCGCGGCATTGCCATTGGTGACAACCTGGAGTATGCCGACGAAATCACTCTCGGCCGCAGCATTCTCCACCGCATTCCCTTCGGACAATAATAATACATTCATTCCTAATACATTGATAACATGACTTCTAAAAGACTCATTCCCATTCTCATCGCACTATTCGTCTTCTGTGGCCTCACGGCCTGTGGCCAAAATGTTTCCGACCAGCCCGACGAAACGCCCAAGGCCCCAGCCAAAGCAAACGACCCCAAGCAGTTGCGTGAGGACATCGGCGAAATGCTACTCGTAGGGTTCCGCGGCACCACCGTCGACGATAAAAGCACCATCGTGCGCGACATACGCGACTACCACGTCGGAAGCATCATCCTCTTCGAGTACGATGCTCCCACCGGCACCCACCACCGCAACATTGAGTCTCCCAGCCAGCTACAGCAGCTCTGCTCCGACCTGCAGAAGTATGCCGGGGGCAACCTGCTCATAGGCGTGGACCAGGAGGGCGGCAACGTGACCCGCCTGCGTGCCAAGGACGGCTTCCCAACCACCCTCTCTGCCCAGGCCGCTGCCGAGGCAGGCGACAAAGCCGTTGAGGAGAACGTAAACACCATAGCTACAGAACTCAACAAGGCCGGAATCAACCTCAACTTCGCCCCCTGTGTCGACGTGAATGTCAACCCCAAATGCCCCGCCATCGGTCGGCTAGGCCGCAGCTTCTCCAGCGACCCCGACCAAGTGGTTCACTTTGCACGCGCATGGATTGCCCTCCAACGCAAACAAGGAGTCATCTCCTGCCTCAAGCATTTCCCTGGCCACGGAAGTGCCAAGGGCGACACCCACGCCGGTCTGGTCGACGTGACCAACACCTGGCAAGAAGAGGAACTCCTCCCCTACCGCGAACTGATTGCCAGCGACGAGGTGGACATGGTAATGGTGGCCCATGTGGTCAACAAACAGTTTGGCGACAACCTCCCCGCATCCCTCTCCCCGATAGTGGTCACAGAAAAACTCCGCAACGAACTTGGTTTCAAGGGAGTGGTGGTTACGGACGATCTGGCCATGGGTGCCATCACTAAACAGTACGGATTTGAAGAGGCCCTGAAGATGGCCATCCTGGCAGGCTGTGACCTCCTCTGCATCAGCAACAACGGCTCCAGCTACGACCCTCAGATGGTTCCCCGTGCCGTCGAGGCCATATATCAGTTTGTGCAGAACGGCATCCTCAGCGCCGACGACATCCACGCTTCCGCCCAGCGCATCCGCGCCCTCAAAGCCACACTGAAATAAAAAATCACTAAAGTTTGACAAGCCCATTTAGTCATGCAGCGAAAACCTACAGCCCTGAAAGGGCCTGAACAGATATAGCTGTAGGCAAAGTCTACAGAAACCAGTCAGGTACAATGACTCCCTGAAAGGGCATAACCGTTGAACCCCAGGGGACTCATGTGTCAATCTCATGAGGTTGTTGTGCCCTTACAGGGCGTGCCTCATTTCTCATCCGTTCTCTTAGGGCGATGCCCTAAGCTAATTATGTTTTGGCCTTTCCGGCCGTATTCTCAACACATTAAGCTTGTCAAACTTTAGAAAAATAATTCAAGGGAGATAAACTAAATGTCAGTTTGGTTATCCCTCTTATTCTGACATACTTTTCCCGAACTCGTATATGGTATCGGAGGGCAGGTCGATGTAGACATTCCACTATACCACGGTACGGCTCTTGTCCAACTGCACTTGCAGGAACAGTCCATGGATGGTTTTTAGCGCACGAAAGGATGGAATGGCTTCAATATCTTCGTTCATATCATATAACACCTTGCGCCCATCGTCAAAAACGACTGACAAGAAGTAGCCTTCCATCGGTATCACCTGTGTTATTTTCGGCAGGGACTTCATTCTATTTATGCAGCGGTGCCATGCTCGTACAAAAACTCGGGTGCGAAATCGACACCGTTGTACCACTCCAAGGTCCAGTCCGTCAATCCAAACTGAATGAATTTATGCATGTCAAGCAGTTCTTCACGGAACTTTCCTTTCAGCAGGGGCTCAAAATCCACCAATCGGCTTTCGCCATTGTTGAATTCGAGTCTCATCACATAATCATGCAGATACTCTACATCTATAACTCTCATAGGTTCATAATTTTCCATATTTCATTATTTTAGAGGTTCAATAGGAAATGGGTCCAACCCATTCTGCAATCTATTCCAATTCTCAACCAGTTCGTCATGATGTATGTCTAACCATTCATATACCCGATTCAACACTTTCAGTGGCATCTGTCCTTCAACAATGCCTTTATTTATAGTTATGAGGGCTCTGAATCCACCATATCTAACATGAAAATGTGGTGGATTATGGTCATCGGCAAACATCATTATGATGATACCAAAGAATCTACTTATCTCAGGCATAATTGTTCTTGTTTCTCGGTTGCAAAGGTACGAAGAATAATTGAATCAGAAAGAAAAAAACGCCGAGAAAAGTCCTATATGTCCTTGAGAAAAGTGGAGTTCAGTAGGCACTGTTAGCCTGAAAGTGGCTGCGGAAAAGGCAGTCTGGCGAAGAGGATGAATTGTGCTGAGCATTGTAAAACAACACGATGCGACACTCACTTATCTTTTTTTTCGGCTAAATGACTTTTTATTTGTATTATTGCAGTCGCTTACGAAAGTCAGGTAAGCAGATGCAAGAAAAGCATTGCAATATTGTCCCTTGTTAGTAAATTCGCCAAAATTCATACGGGAGGATTGAGCATTCATGCTTTCGTTTGTTGCGTATGCAATAGGCACTCACGCCTACGGCATATCCTCAGGCGTGAGAGATGTTCATAGAACCCGTTCCCGTACAGGTGTTTGGCGATACCTCTAACAAGACGGACATGAGTACATAAGTCTCATGCCTTTCTTTATGGCATTAACCGCCCGTTGGGGACTTGGAGCAGACAAAAACACATCACGCAATGAGAAAACGAATATTTAGACACGGCTTCAACACCACCTCAGCGGAGGAGATTTCGACCAAAGTCACTACAGCCAGTATGAAAGCCCTTCCGGTTCTTGTTCTTTTGGCAACAAGTGCTGTGAATCCTATTCCTGTTGCAGCACAACAGTGTAGCCAGCTTGCAGCATCTCAACCAAGAGAGTCTATTGACAGGGAACTGATAAACCCAGTATCTAATGGCACATATACGGTTGTTCATTCAACCCAAACTCCGCAAACACCGCAGAAGAAAACATCAAAAGAAGTTTTATATTTAAGCAAGGTTATTGACGACAATGAATATATAGGAATACATGGATTTTCAACCGATGGAATAGATACAACTGCAGAAAAAATGTATGTGCATTACCGAAACATTGCAAAGAATATAATTCATATAGTAAAGGCAAAAATCTTTGGTTACTGTCCGGAGCCGAGAGAGGACGGTAAATTTCTAGCAGTAATAGGAATTGTTGGTGATACCGAGTTGGATGCATATGCCTTCCCTGCTGAATTTAAGTCGATTTTTGACCGTTCTGTAATGAGTGAAGCAAGAAATAATAATGCTGTAAAGGTCCTTTCCAAAGCTCAAATGATACAATTAAGTGGAGAAGATTATTTTGAAAATGCTCCGGATATTAGTATACTTGTACCGTATGAGCAACAACAGACTGACCGTGCCGGAGGCACGGCATTCTATTAACCCCACACTAAGCGACCACAGGGAGTGCAGTGTGGGGTTTCTTGTCAACCTATCCTGCGTGTCGAAGACACGCTACAATCACTATATTTCCAGCAGTTTACACGGATTGCTCTCCCGAGAGAGCACAGATAGCGAAACCCGTACCCGTATTGTTGAAGGTAAAATTCTAAAAGAAGGCACCTTTGACAGCAAAGATGAGCAAGAAGAGCACGCCTAAGAACATCCAGCGGCGGGCGCGCACCTGTTTCTTGCGGCGTCCCAGCATGATGCCCAGATAGGCAAAAAGGAAGATGACCACCAGGAGGGGAATGCCCACTTTCCACAGTTCGTTCTCGACCAATACTCGGAATCCGAGGCCCATGCCCACAAAGAGGGCATTGACGCCCGTGGCCACGCCCAAAAGCAGCACGGTGGGCCAGCTGGCGATGTCGTAGGAGGGCTTCTCTTTCTTGCTGAAGGCCATGAAGAACATGCGCCCAGCCACGATGATGAACATGCCTAGATAGATGAGGTTGTCATAATCGGGGATGTCGAACCGCAGCAGGTTGCCCACCAAAATACCCAACAGGAGGAGCAGCGTATGCTCCAACGCAAGGAGGAAGGAGACCCCCAGCCCACGGGTGAGGCGGATGGGGTTCTTGACGGCACAGCCACGCACGGTGACCATGGTGGGGACTGCCAAAGCAAAGGCCAGAAGGATGTATTCGATGACTGACATGGGGATGGGGGGATTACTGATTGGTTGGGATTGGGCTGACGGAATTGGTGATTGTGACAAAGTCGGCTACGGTGAGTTGCTCGGCCCGCTGGGACAGGAGGCCGTCGGGGACGGCAGAGAGGTCCATGGCAAGCTGTTTAAGGGCATTGCGGAGGGTTTTGCGCCGCTGGTTGAACCCTATCTTGACCACCTTGGTGAAAAGGGCTTCATCGCAGGCGAGAGCAGACACCTGGTTGCGCCGCAGGCGGATGACGGCCGATTTGACCTTGGGGGGCGGGTTGAAGACATGCTCGTGGACGGTGAAGAGGTATTCGATGTCGTAGAAGGCCGACAACAACACGCTGAGGATGCCATAGGTCTTGCTGCCGGGCTTGGCGGCCACGCGCTCGGCCACCTCCTTCTGGAACATGCCCACCACCTCGGGAATATGGTTGCGGTTCTCGTAGACCTTGAAGAGAATCTGCGAGGAGATATTGTAGGGGAAATTGCCTATGACGGCGAAAGGCTCGGAGAAGAGCTCCTGAAGGTCGAGCTTGAGGAAGTCGCCCTCGATGACATGGAGGGCGGGATAATGGTCATGGAGGTAGGCAACCGACTCGGTGTCAATCTCGATGGCGTGGAAGTCGAGGGCAGGGTTGGCGTGGAGATATTTGGTGAGCACCCCCATGCCGGGACCGATTTCCAACACGTGTGGGGTGAGGCCGGTGAGACTTTCGGCGATCTGCTGGGCGATCTGTTCGTCCTTGAGGAAATGCTGTCCTAGGTATTTCTTTGCGCGTACTTCCATAGGGTTGTTAGAGATTGGTGGGCGTGGCGGCTTTCAATTCGTTGTATTTCTTACGGGCTTGGTCAACATAGAGGCTGGTGGGATAGTCCAAAAGGATTTTCTCGTAGCACTCGCGGGCCTTGGCAGGATTGTTCAGCCGCTCCTCGTTGAGCTGGGCCTGAAGCAAGAGGGCATCGTCAGCTAGAATATCGTAATAATAAAGCGTTACGAGCTGCCCCAAGAGAGAGTCGGCCTCCTGATAACGTTCCTGCCGAATGCGTATTTTGGCCTTCTGGAGCAGCACCTCGTCGAAAAGGGGATGCGAGAGGGCACTGGTGGCAATGGACTCAAAGGCATCCCATGCCGAGTCAAGCTGGTTGCGGTAGAGCAGCAGATCGGCCTCTGCATAGCGTTCCAGCATGGCGAAAGTGCTGTCCTCTTCCATGTTGTCGCTGATGAGCAGCGAGAGTTCCATGGCATCGTTGGCAATGAGCTTGCTGGTGGAGGCCCGAAGCACGTCTAGCTGGGTCTTGGCCCAGAGGAAGTCGTGGTTATAATAGGAGAGCTTGGCATTCTTGAACTTGGCCATAGAGCCAATCACCTCGTTCTTATTGGCTTTCTCCACCTGCATATACAGCAATGAGGCATCCCACACCTCGCCGGCAAAGAGAAGCAGGTCGCCCAAGGCCAACTTAGTCTCATCGCGCAGTTGGTGCGGAAGGCGGGGAATGTCCAAAATATCATACAGCATATCGGCCGCCCGCTGAAGACTGTCGGCATAGTAGGCCATGAGGTCGGCATAGTTGCGCATGAGAGGGACGGTATGCTCGTTCTTGCCCAATTCGGCAAGGGCAGCCTCATAGTCGTGCAAAAGAGCCCAGAGCTTCTTGTTTTCGATGGGGAAGTTGCGGTTGAGGCGGGCGAACTGCACATCCAGCTCCCCTACCCTGCTGTCGAAATAGAAAGGTCCCTCCTTGCCCTTCTTAGCCACAGTGGCATAGCACTCCTGCGCCACGTCATAGGCCTGATTGCTTTGGGCTATGTTGGCCACGCGCATGAGGGTCTCGCCTCCCTGATCGGGGAAGCGGGCATCCACCGCCTTGGCCTGCACCATGGCAAACTGAAAGTCTTTCTGCTGGAGGGAGTACCAAATCATCATCTCCAGATACTGATGGTTCTCGGGGTGCTGCTGCACCCGTTGTACCAAGGCACTGCGCAACCCCTCGGACACTTTGGGGTTGGAGGTCTCGCTAAGCACCCGTTGCAGGGCAATCTGTATCTGGTTCATCATGCGGGGCTGCTTGTCGAGGAGGTCGAAATACTCCTGCATCATGGCCTCATAGTTGCCCGACCGCTCATAGAGGGTGGCCAACTCGCTGACGAAGGCATATTCATTCTTCATCTTCTTGCGGGCGGCCAGGTAGACCTGGATGGCATACTCGGTGTGGTTGGCGGTCTCAAAAGCCTGGCAGAGGTCGGCAATCTGCTTGGTGTCATAGCCTATCTTGTCCACGGCCGCATCATAGCTTTTCAGGGCCTTCTTGCGCTCGCCACGGCGCTCCTGCACCTGGCCCAAGTCGACATATAGATCCAACTCCTTGGGAAACTGCCGCAGGCGGCGTTCGGCCAGCCGTTCGGCATCCTTCCACTGCTCCAGCTCCAGATAGGAGCGGAAAAGCATCTGATAGTAGAACTTATTGGGCGCACGCTTGTACATCTGCTCATAGAGCTCGGCTGCCTGGGCAAAATCGCCGTTGGAGTAGTAGTGCGAAGCCAACTGCTCCTGTGACTGCTGGGCCTGACCGGTGGCCGCCCAAAACAACAGGAACAGCAAAAGTCCCATCCGTGCTATTCGTGGCATTCTCATGATACAAAAAAACCGGAAGAAAAGTGCTCCCGGTTCAATTTTGTGACTAAGCTGGGGCTCGAACCCAGGACCCCATCCTTAAAAGGGATGTGCTCTACCTGCTGAGCTACTTAGTC
>DFDY01000084.1 GCA_002368955.1 Bacteroidales bacterium UBA3816 | reverse complement strand
GACATAACAAGAAAAAGAAATCCCCACCAGTATAAACCAGCAGGGAATAGGGGTGAAGAAATGAGCGGTTAGCTTTATCTTTGATTTCTTAATATCATAGCAGTGAGGAACTATCTATGAAGGCAATGCCTATCAATGGCATGCGTTGGTATTCTGCTTCGCTACTGACAGTCATTCAAAAGTTGTCCGTCTTTACCTTCAACATTTAGTCAAGTTGTTTGTCAATGTCGAGCCCTTCAGGCAGTGGCCCTAACACCATTGAAAGAAGGCCTTCAGATGGTACAAAGCCGTCGTCGAAGTGTGGGAATACCAGCTCTTTCTCGGACTTTGCTGCCTGCTGTTCATCTGTCTTCTCAACAAGCCTATCGGCAAGCCATTGGCGGTCGCTGGCAGAAAGAGACAATCCTTGAATGTAGTTCCAAAGATTGTTCATTGCCGGATTGCTATAGGTTGCAGTACTCATTTTCATGTCTCCTTTCAGTTTGCAAAGATACACATTTTTCCCGACATGGCAAGAAAAACAAATCCCCACCAGTATAAACCAGCAGGGAATGGGGGTGAAGAAATGAGCGGTTAGCTCAGATTCTTATGTCATTTATTCATTTATGTATGAAAGTAATTGTGCTTTTAAAGACTCCAAATCTTCATTCAAAGTCTGCCACAACACAGAGGGGTTGATGTCGGCATAGTCATGAACTAGAATAACACCAATAAAACATAATTCATTCTCGCAAAAAGAGGCGCAAAAAACGACAACTATAAAAGAGAAAAAAACAAAACAGTAATTCTTGGGAGTGGTATTGGAGGGGTCTGAATTCTGGAGTTGGTCTTGGTTTTTCTCTATGTCGGAAAAAAGTCGTACTTTTGCAGCATGAAAGCAACCATTTTGAACATAGGCGACGAGCTGCTGATTGGGCAGGTTGTCAACACCAACGCCAGCCGCATGGCCCAGATGCTGACCCAGGCGGGGATTGACGTTTGCGGCACATACGTGATAGGCGACAATGCCGAGGATATAAACTACTATCTGCGCCACTGCTTGGAGCGCAGCGAGGCTGTGCTGATGACAGGCGGCCTCGGCCCCACCAAGGACGACATTACGAAGAGATGCCTCTGCGAGTTTTTCGGCAGCGAGCTGTACGAGAACCGCGAGGCTCTGGCCAACGTGCGGCGCATTTTTGAGGCCCGCGGCTACGAGTTGACCCCCATCAACCGCCAGCAGGCGTGGGTGCCACGGTGCTGCACGGTGATCAACAATGTGCTGGGGACGGCCCCCTGCATGTGGTTTTCCTGTGGAATGGAGAATGGAGAATGGAGAATGGAGAATCATCCGGGTGCGGCAGCTAATTCTCAACTCTCAACCCTCAACTCTCAACTCTCAACTCCCAATTCTCAATTAAACGAAGAAAGCAATTCTCAATTCTCAACTCCCAATTCTCAATTTAAAAAAGTGGTGGTGTCGATGCCGGGTGTGCCGTTTGAAATGGTCAACCTCATGGAGACAGAGGTTGTCCCCCGCCTACAGAAGTATTTCCGCACCGACCAAATCATCAATAAGAACATACTGGTGCAAGGCATTGGCGAGAGTTTCCTCAGCGACCTCATCGAGCCTTGGGAAACCACGCTTCCGGCCACCATCCGACTGGCTTATCTGCCCCAGGCGGGCATGGTCAAGCTGCGCCTTACCGCCCGCGGCAGCCACGACCAGAGGCCTTTGCTTGAACAACAGATTGCCGATGCCGTAGAGCGGCTCTATCCCCTTGCCGGACAATATATTGTGGGAGAAGACCTGGAGTCGCTGCCCGAGTTGGTGGCCTACACCTTCAAGAAGCATCACCTGACCCTGGCCACTGCCGAGAGCTGCACGGGAGGTGCTTTGGCTGCACAACTGACCATTATGTCCGGTGCTTCGGAATACTACCGCGGTGGTGTGGTTTCATACTGCAACGAGGTGAAGGAAAGCGCTCTGGGCGTGAGACACGATACACTGGAGACCTACGATGCCGTGAGCGAAGAGACCGTGAGCGAGATGGCGATAGGGGTTCGCACCCGCCTAGGGGCCGACTATGGCGTTGCCACCACCGGGGTGGCCGGCCCCTCAGGCGGCACGCCCGAACGCCCTGTGGGCACGGTATGGATTGGCATTGCCGGCCCTGAGGGGCAGCTGGTCACCAAGCTGCTGCACTTCGGCGACCGCCGCGCCCAAACCATCGAGCGCACCACTCATGCCGTTTGGGCAGAGCTGATCAAATTAGTCAAATCCACTCATAAAGAATAAACCATGCCGCGCGGACTTATCACCATACTGATGCTCATCTGCTCCAATGTGTTTATGACCTTTGCCTGGTACGGCAATCTGAAGCTGCAGCAGATGAACCTGATAAAGGACTGGCCGCTGATTGCCATCATTGCGGTGTCGTGGAGCATGGCCTTCTTCGAGTACTCGTTTATGATTCCGGCCAACCGCATAGGGTCGCAAATCACGGGCGGACCTTTCACTCTGATGCAGCTCAAAATTATCCAAGAGTGCATTTCGCTGCTGGTCTTTACGGTCATCGTGGCCACGGTGTTCAAGGGCGAGCCTATCCGATGGAACCACTTGGTGGCCTTCGGCTTCATCGTCCTGGCCGTTTTCTTCGCCTTCCTTAAAACAGAATAACTATGACAAAGAAACTTCCTCCATTCTCAACCCCACCCATCCTTTTAGTTTTTAGTTTTTACCTTTTACTTTCCCTTGTTGGCTGCAAAAACGACTCCACCCACGTCACTCAGCTTACCGATTGGCAGTTTGAGTATGAGGGACAATGGTACGACGGCTCCGTGCCCGGATGCATACATACCGACCTGATGGCCCACGGCATCATCCCCGACCCCTTCATGGGCACTAACGAAGACTCGGTGCAGTGGGTGGGGAATCGTGATTGGAGGTATCGTACCATCATCACCCGCGACATGTGGGAGGGCTATGAGCACTGCGATTTGGTGCTGGAGGGGGTGACCTATTGCGACGTGACCATGAGCGGGACTGTGGACGGTGTTCCTTTCAAACGCCATGTCGTCAAGTGCGACAATATGTTCCGCGAATACCGCGTTTGTCTGTTTGACGTGCTGATGGAGGGCAACCTGCTGCCCGACCCCGGCGACAGCACCATTCTGGAAATCCATTTCTACCCCATCGAAATCAACAACGAGAACCATTTTGCCACCGAGGTGTGCGAGGAGGACGGCTACCCGTGGCCCGACATGGAGTACGACCTGCCCGACCACCGCGCCATGAGCCGCATGGCCCCCTATATGCTGGGATGGGACTGGGGGCCGAAACTGAGCACTGTGGGCATCCTGGGCTCCGTTAGGCTCGAAGGCTATTATGGCAAACGAGAGGAGGTGCCCGTGCCCACGCCGGGGTCATGGAATGTGGAGCTGCGGCAGGAGAAGGACTCCATCGGGCAGTCATTCACTTTCTACAAGAACGGCAAGCCCCTCTTTGCCAAGGGGGCCAACTGGATTCCCTGCCACTCCTTCCCTATCCTCACGCCCGAGTTGAAGGAGCGCTACCGATACCTGCTCACCTCGGCCAAGGAGGCCAACTTCAATATGCTGCGCGTTTGGGGCGGGGGCATCTACGAGCCCGACTATTTCTATGATCTGTGCGACTCGCTGGGCATCATGGTGTGGCAGGACTTCAACTTCAGCTGCGCCCTCTACCCTTCGGACACGGCATTTCTAAACAACGTCAAGGCTGAGGCAGAATATCAGGTGCGCCGCATTTCGCGACACCCCTGTGTGGTGGTGTGGTGCGGCAACAACGAGGTGAAAAACGGCTGGGAAGACTGGGGCTGGCAGCAGCAATACCGGTGGACTGCCGAGCAACAGGCCATGTTGCAACACGGCATAGACACACTGTTTGGCACCAATGGCATCCTTGCCGCTGCCGTAAGCAAACATGACCCACTGCACCGGAGCTATATCACCACCTCGCCCCTATACGGATGGGGCCACCCCGAGTGTGTCACTCACGGCGACAGCCACTACTGGGGCGTGTGGTGGGGCGAACTGCCATTTGAGGTTTACAAAGAGAAGACAGGCCGTTTTATGTCGGAGTATGGTTTCCAAAGCTATCCCGACTGGAGCACCGTCTGCCGCTTCTGCCCCGAAGGGCAGCGAACCATAGACTCCCCCACCATGAAAGGGCATCAGAAGCATGGCCGTGGCGTGGAGATAATCGATAAGGCCATGCAGAAGTACTACGGTTTTGACAGCCAGAGCCTTTCGCTGGAGGACTACTGCTATGTGTCGCAACTGCTGCAGGCCTGGGGCACGGGCTACGGCATCCTGCAGCACCTCCTGGCCCAACCCCACTGCATGGGCACCCTCTACTGGCAGCTGGACGACTGCTGGCCGGTGGCCTCGTGGAGCAGCATAGACTTCTATGGCAACTGGAAGGCCCTGCACTACCGCGCCAGCGACCTCTTTGACCCGAAGGCCAACCTGGACCAATGGCAGCAGTACTACAAGACTTACCCCAAGGACCTGCACCTGAAGGCTCCCAAGTATAGGGTGGAGCAGAACCTTGACCGCAAGGGCAGGCTCACCGTCACAATTTGCGCTGAAAACATGCTGCGCGACGTGATGCTGCAGACTGAGCCCCATGTGGACGGCCATTTCGACCGCAACTATTTCGACCTCAGGGCCAAAGATACCTTTACCGCCCACTTTATCCCTCGCAACCCGAAAGAGGACCTCAGCGGGGTGAAGGTCACCGTGAGAACTCTCAATGAGCTATACAATAAATGACATCTAACATGAACAGACTGATTAAAACTACTATTACTGCAATGACCGCCTTTTTTGCTACCAACGCCATGGCTCAAAGTGCCATAGACCTGCACAGCCATTTCATCACCCCAAATTACCTTGCCGACCTGCAGCGGGAAAACCGCCTAATGGACGAGGGGTTTCCCGTGCCCAACTACAGCGTAGAAGAACACCTGCGCTGGATGGACGAGGCGGGCGTAAGCACTTCAGTGCTGACCCTGCCTGCCCCACAGCCTGCTTCGGCCACCACCATCAGACAGACCAACGAGGCAGCGGCAAAAATCAAAAAGGAGCACCCCGGACGTTTTCTCTTCTGTGCCGCACTGCCCCTGCCCGACGTGGAGGCAGCCATCCGGGAGGCCGTCTACGCCTTGGACACCCTCAAGGCCGACGGCATCAAGCTGGCCACCAACGTGGGGGGACAGTATCTAGGCGACCCCGCACTAGACCCTCTCTTTTCCGAGCTGAACAAACGAGGCGTCCTCATCATTCTGCATCCTCACCGCCCCGAACCTGTCAACGCACAAGTGATGGGCCAGACCCCACTGGCCATGCAGGAATACCTGTCGGAAACCACCCGCGCGGTAGCCAACATGATTTCGCGCAATGTGCTGGCACGGTATGCCAACCTCAAAGTGGTGGTGCCCCACTGCGGTGCCTATCTCCAGCTGGCCATTCCCCGCATGAAGTCGCTCGCGCCTGTGATGCAGGCCAACAAGATGGTGGGCGAGATTGACTGGGACCGCAATCTGGGCGCACTATATTATGACTTGGCCGGTGCCCATTCGCCAGAAGTGATACGCATGATGCTCTCTATCACCACTCCCGACCACCTGCTCTATGGCTCCGACT
>DFDY01000154.1 GCA_002368955.1 Bacteroidales bacterium UBA3816 | reverse complement strand
CTGTTTAAGCCCTTGCAGGGCATTTCTGGAGGTTCCCAATTCTCAACCCTCAATTCTCAATTCTCAACGTCCCCGCCCACCCTTTTAGTTTTTAGTTTTTACCTTTTACTTTTAAAAAATTCTCAATTCTCAACTCTCAATTCCCAACTCTCAATTCTCAACCCCGCCCACCCTTTTAGTTTTTAGTTTTTACCTTTTACTTTATCACAATTTCTCAATTCAAAATGACTTTATGTGTTACGATGCTCTGGGACGTATGGAGACGCAGGAAGTAGTGGCCGCGGGGAAGGGTGCTGACGTCGATTTCGGCCGGGTTGCCGTTGATTTGGCGCGACAGCACGGTCTGGCCCGCAGCATTGACCAGTTCGGCCATGCCCTTGCCTTCCACACCGCCTATGGTCAGTCGGCTTGAGGCGGGGTTGGGATAGACGGCTATGGCCGTTTCGGGCGTGTCGGCTATGCCGTTGCAGTCCTCATAGTATTTGTCGGCAAACTGCCCCCAGTACACGTCAGTCAGCCATGCGTCCAGGCTGCCGCAGGGGACGACGATGCTGTCCACATCAGTCATGTATAGACAGCCATATTGTGGTTCGGTGGTGACGGGCGGCACGGTGTTCTTGAAACGCAGCATGGTCAAATCCAGTGCAGCGAGTGCTTCCACCTCAAGGGTGTCTACAGGAGAGGAGAAGATGACCCTTTTCAGATGTCCGTTATTGTATCCACAGAAAGCACCCATGTGTATAGCATGCAGGGTGGATGGCAGCTGTAGTTCTGTGAATGCACACCCGCCGAAGGCCGACGAGTCTATGACCTCAACGGCATCCCCCCACGTGATTTCCGACAGCGACTCACAGAAATAGAATGCTTCCTGGGGAATGACGCGCAAACCATTCGGAATATCTATCGAGGTCAAGTTGGAGCATACCTCGAAGACACCTTCTCCCATTGTGTCGAGAGAGGCAGGCATGCCAACATGTGTCAGTGATTGGCAATAGTAGAAAGCATATTCATCAATCAAATCCATCTGTGAGGGCAGGTCGATACTCACCAGCGAGCTGTTGCCGAAGGCGTTATCGCATATTTCGGTCACGCCTTCGGGCACAAGGGCATACTTGATATCGTGGTTACTGTTGAAGCCGTCCACCACACGCAGGGTAGCAGGAAGAATAACTGTGTCGGCGCTCTTGTGACACGACACTAGGGTGTCGCCAGCGGCTGAGTATATCGCCATGCCATCCATATAATAATAATTGTTGTTTTCTGCAAGGGCTAGATTGTTGAGTGCAGAGCAGCCAGCGAAAAGGTTGTGTCCGATATGCAATACCGTTGCGGGTATGGCTATGTTGTTAAGTTGGATGGCATGCATGAATGCGACATTGCCAATGCTGAGCAGGCTGTCGGGAAAGGTGATTCCTGTGATTGACTGGCAATAGGTGAAAGCATAGGGGGCTATATGCTTCGTGTTATGTGGCAAGGAGACGCTTCCACTCTTTTTTATCGGGCATTCAACTATAGTTGAGGTGTCCTTGCTAAACAGCATACCATCAATCGACCTAAAATAAGGGTTGTCTTCGTCCACGTTGATGGCATTCAGGTTGGTAGCCGCGAAGGCCAGAGGTTCAATGTTCATCACTGAAGCAGGGATGGTGATGGACGACAAGCCTCTGGCAGCTAGAAAGCATCCGTTTTTTATTTGCGTGACAGACGATGGAATAGAGATGCTCGTGAGCATGGCTCTATAAAAAGCCTCTTCACCCAAAGCAATGACATCGTATGTGATGCCGTTGTGAGTTACAGTGGCTGGGATGGTGATGTTGCCCCGGTACAAAGCGCACGACGACAGTGGCACCACCTCAATAGTATGTTCAGTGGTTGACAGGACATTGTAGGCGATGCCGCCTGCTTCGAAATATTGTGCTTTAGCTGCAAAAGTAAGAAACAGCATTGCGATGACAAAGAAAAACACAGGTTTATTCATATTATTTCTTTTAAAATTTCATGAATAGGGACTGGAGGATTAATTCCAGTCCCTGTTATTGCCATTACAGGATAGTGTCCAAACATATACAAACAACACTATCACCTTTGTATGTTGTCAAGTATGTTGGGTATCTCCCCGCGGAGATAAGATCGTTGACAAAACTGACTTCATGACCTTGTGCAGCCAAAGAAAGCATACTATCAATAAATCCATCCCATTCGGCTTCACTTCGCAGAATAACATGGTTGGCCGCGCCATCAACAGTATAACTTATAGCGCGTTCGGTAGCAAGTTCTGTAGAAGTGGGATGTGATTCTACCAATTTTTCCTTTTGGCAGCTTCCTGCCATTGTTGCCAGCACCGCAAAGAGTGCTACAGTGATAACGATTCTTTTCATTTTGAGTATAATATTTTAATATGTGATTTCTTCTAATTTCATTTCATATATCGAGTCTAATTGTGAATCACTGACATTGTGAAAAATGCTCACTGTCTTTTTCAAATGGGAATATACTACCAGATCTTTTGTTACTACCATGCGGAAGCCTTTTATGATGGTATCTATAACTAATAGTTGGTCGAATGAATGGTCAACCGACATTAATGCTTTGTACTCTTTTGGATACAAAGCGAAAGGAAGAATGCCTAATTGTTCACAGAGGCTATCCCACACAACAGAATCTTTTGTTTCGAGCATGGTGACATCGACAAAGACAGAGTCATTGACTTTGTAGCCTTTGATAAACGTGGCATCAACGCCATCCATTTCTGCATACTTCTTGTATAGGTCGCTGACTTCGTTGGACGGGAAGATATATTTCCACTGCCAGACAAGGCCAATGACTATCATCTCGGCAACAGCCAAGAGGGCCACTATCAGCCAAAAGCGTTTTTTGTTGAACGTTTTCTCACTGAGCCGAGTGGAGGAAAGCTTGCTTTCATCCCGAGGCGTGGAAAACGAGGGTTTCGAAGAATCCAATGGACGTTTCATAGCTGCTGGATTATATTGTCCACGGTGTCGCAAATCGCGGTGGCGGTATGCTCGGTGGTGGTGGTGACCTTGACATAGTCGCGCGTGGCGGCAAACGTCTTGTTGGAGTTAAGAGCAATGATCAGGAAGAGGCAAGCCGCAATGGAGTAGGACGGGAGGCGGAGGCGGAAGAACTCTGCGCTGCCATGCGCCCCGACGGAGGAGGCACCGCTGGGGGTGCCTTTCTCCGCTATCGCTTTCGAAGCCCTCCACTGGAGGCCTTCTTCACCCCTGAGGACGAGCCCCAGCCACCAGCGGCGGCGGCGAGAGAGGCGGCCCAACCGGTCGGCATAGCGCGCCATGCGGTAGGGCTGCTGGCGAAGGCGCCACGTCTGCCTCATAAGCCACAGGCTGCGGGCTGCACGCTGAAGAACCCAGCCATCGGCAAGGAAAAGGACGACGATGGCGACACCCAAGGGCGTGACTCCCGCTGGGGCCATATGCCACAGCAGGCTGGCCCCCATGACGAGGACAAGGAGGCTGAGGACGAGCAGATAGCGGTCGGCCTGACGGCGGAGCCGGAACTGCGTGGGGCGGTCGCCGCCAATCAACTCATGGACCAGCTCGGGGGGCAAGGGCGGTATTTGCCTGGCCGCCTCGTCTATGTGGTTGGCTGCATGGTGCAGCCGGTGATATAGGTCTTGGTTTCTATTCATACTTTTATTTTTGTCTGGATTGATAGATCATCTTTTTCAATTTCTTTAATAGTCGCGACATGCGTTTGCGTGCGCCTGCTTCGGTTATGCCCTCGGCTAGGGCGATGGTGCTGTAGGAGTCGTCGTTGAGGAAGTGGCTGAGTAGGTTGCGTTCGCGAAGGTTGAGGCGCTCCATGAGCTCGTCTAGCAGGTGCCAGTCGTCGAAGGCTTCGGTGCCGGTGAGGGTTTCTATCTCATACTGGTCAGCGATGGTTGGCAGCTCCTGACGATTGGGGTTGCGGAGGTAGTGGACAGCGGCGTGGTAGGCAATTTGGTATATCCAAGTGGACTCGGCACTGTCGCCACGGAAACGGCTGAGTCCGTAGCGGCTGTATTCTTCCCATATGGCCAAGACACACTCCTGCCTGAGCTCTTCGAAATAGAAATCATTCTGCCCACAGCACCGCAGACAGATGCTGTTGATGATTGGGTAGTGACGTTTCAGCAGTTCGCTGAATTCTATCTCTTGCTGCTGTGTAGGCATAATGCTAGCATTTACGCCCTATTGGAGGCAAAAATTTTTGAAATATGTGACACCTTTTGTAAACTATAAAGTAAAAACTAAAAACTAAAAAGTTTATTGGCATAGCATTTGTCCAATCCTTTTTCCTTTTTAGTTTTTACCTTTTACTTTTAAAAAATTCTCAATTCTCATCCAAGGCGTTGCCATTGGGCTAGATCTGTTTAAGCCCTTGCAGGGCATTTCTGGAGGTTACCAATTCTCAATTCCCAACTCTCAACTCTCAACGGTCCCGCCCACCCTTTTAGTTTTTAG
>DFDY01000082.1 GCA_002368955.1 Bacteroidales bacterium UBA3816 | reverse complement strand
GTGGGGTTCGAGGCAGTAGCGAGAGAGAAAGGATGCGCCTTTGGGGGGAAGGTGGACTATATATTAAGTAATTGCTCAAATTTATTTTACATATAATTGCCATCTAATTGACCATTAATTTTAAATTAATGGATTATTAATGGTAATTCGTGTTTAAACAATATGCACATTAATTTTGCTTATCGACTTAGTTTTTAGTTTTTACCTTTTACTTTATCACATACTCTCAATTCTCAACTCTCAACTCTCAACTCTCAACGGCCCCGCCCACCCTTTTAGTTTTTAGTTTTTACCTTTTACTTTTAAAAATTCTCAACTCTCAATTCTCAATTCTCAACTCCCACCTCCGCCCACCCTTTTAGTTTTTAGTTTTTACCTTTTAGTTTTCTTAGAACTGGAAGTAGATGAAGGGCTGGAGGTCGGCGGTGATAAACTGGTAGACAAAGAAGACACTCAGCACGACGAGGGGGAGCATGAGCCACAGGGGCATCTGGGCAAACCAAAGGCGGTAGCGGCGCTTGAACCGTTCGGGCAGCCAATGGATGACCATGCCGATGAGGAAGACGATGAAGACCGAAGCATAGTTGTCCAGGATGGCGGGCACCTGCTGCCAGTTCCACTGTCCGCCGATGCGCTCCACCATCTGTGTGGCGGTGCGCCAGGCCACTTCGTTGGCCTCAGCGGGGTCGAGGTTGGAACCGCTGCGGAAGAAGAGGCGCGTGAAGCTGATGAAGATAAAGGTTAGGAAGGTGTTCCACACCAGCACCACACCGTCCTTGAACTTGGAGCCCTTGTAGTGTCTGCCGCCGAAGGCCGGCACCAAGTTGAGCAGAATGATGGCCACGGCTATGACCATGAAGGCAAAATGGAACATGCTCAGTACCGGCACGGGATAATAGTGATAGGCACATTTGACAAGCAGATAGACTGCCGCTATGCCGAAGATGCGGGCCCAGGGACCCCATTTCTTCCAGGTTTTATACACCAGTATGCCTAGGCCGTTGAGGGCACCCCAGGTGATGAAGTTGAAGGACGCCCCATGCCATAGACCACCCAGGAGCATGGTGTCGAAGTTGTTGAGGTTGGTGGTCAGGTCTTTGCGGTGGCGTGGGAAAATCCAGTAGACAAGACTCAGCAGCACCACCAGCCCCACGGCGGCAGCGGTGACGTAGGGGTTTTTGGCCATCAGGGCCACCACTACAAGCATGACGGTGGGGATGAGGAAGGTGCCAAGGGTGCCGTTGCGGTTGCCGCCGAGGGGTATGTACAGATAGTCTTTCAGCCAGTTGCTGAGCGAGATGTGCCAACGTTTCCAAAAGCCGGCGGCATTGGTGGCCTTGTAGGGCGAGTTGAAGTTTTTGGGCAGGTAGAAGCCCATGAGCATGGCCACGCCGATGGCTATGTCGGTATAGCCCGAGAAGTCGGCATAGACCTGCAGGGAATAGATGAGCAGGGCGGAGAAGTTTTCGAAAGAGGTGAAAAGGAGGGGGTTATCAAACACGCGGTCGACAAAGGAGACGGCCAGGTAGTCGCTGAGGATGAGTTTCTTGAACAGGCCGTTGAGTATCCAGAAGACGGCGATGCCAAACTGACGGCGGGTGAGGAAATAGGGTTTGTAGAGCTGGGGGACGAACTGGTCGGCACGGATGATGGGACCGGCCACCAGCTGGGGGAAGAAGGTGGTGTAGAAGCCGAAGTCGAGGATGTTGTCGGCATGGCGCACCCGGCCTTTGTAGACATCGACTATGTAGCTGATGTTCTGGAAGGTGAAGAAGCTGATGCCCACCGGCAGGAGGATGGCGTTGGCAATGGAGTAGTGGGTGGCGGCGATGGTGTTGAAGATGTCGGTGAAGAAGTAGGCATACTTGAAGTAGCAGAGCACGCCCAGGTTGACGGCCACGCCCAAGATCATGAGGGTTTTGCGGGCGGACTGGGTGGAGCGGCCGGTGCGCTCCTGGCGGCTGCGCATGTTGTCGAAGAGCAGGCCTAGGAAATAGCCCACTATGGTGGAGAAGATGAGCAGGAGCACGTATTTGCCCGAGGTTTTGTAGTAGAAGAAGAGGCTGACCAGAAAGAGGTAGCCGTTGCGCCAAAGGCGACGGCCGCGACCGATGCGCAGGTTGGTGGGCAGCTCTTTGTGCTTGCGCTGGTAGCGACGCTGGCCAAGGGAGACGATGAGGGCGAAACCGATATAGGCCAAGAAAAAGAAGACCCAGAAGTGAATCTGCGTGAAGAGCAGCGGATGGGAGTCGTCGAATGCGAGGAGACGGGTCAGGTATGTGAGCAAATCGTCTTTGAGCATGGGTGTGTAGGGATGGCTACTTGTTGTATGGGTTGTTGGTATGGCGCGACTTGCGACGGAGGCCGCGGGGCAGGGGCCGCTCGCCGGCAGGGGTCGTGGGCTGCACCTTCGGCTCGCCGGCAGGCTGGACGGGGGTGGCCTTGGGCTCTTTCAGCCCCACGGGCTGCCAGTCTTTCTGCAGCTCGCGGCTGAGGGCCTGCCAGAAGAGGTCGCCCACCAATTGATAGCCCGCACGGGTGAAGTGCACCTTGTCGGCTTGTGCAAGTTTGGCCTTCTGCCATTTCTCCATGGAGCCCAGACCCCCCATCACCTCAAATTGGTCCCACACGGCTCCGCCGGTCAGTTGGGCCAGCCGGTAGCAGACCTCGCGCACCTGCAGGCCGTTGCGGTTGACGCTAAAGCGGCGGCGGCCGGTCTTGCGGTAGCTGTCGTTGTTGCTGACGAAGATGAAGGCGCAGTGGGGGTTGACGGAGCGGATGGAGTCACACAGCCGCAGATAATTGTTTTTGAAGGCCACCGAGTCGAATTCCTTGCCGTGGGCATCATTGATGCCAATGCCGAAGATGACCAGGTCGGGCCGCAGCAGTTTCAGGTCGCTGGTGAGGGCACACTTGAAATAGTCGGGCACGGCGGCACCGTTGACTCCAATGGAGTTGTAGGTGATGCCGTGGTTGCGGCTGTTGAGATAGACACCGGTAAGGGTGAAGGTCTGGCCGGGGCCGCAGGGCAGGATGAGGTCGAAAGAATCAACATTGGCCCGGAGGTTGAAGACAAAGCGATGGTTGGCGCTGTCGATATAGGAGGGCGGGGTGTTGTAGTCGTTGTAGCTGATGCTGGGGACGATGCCGGAGGGCGAATGGCCCAGCACGACGATGCGCGAGACGGCATAGTCGAACTGCCGGTCGGCATTGAGTATCTGTATGCGGGTGGGCACGTCCTGGGCGGTGACGGAGATGCCGCAGAGGCCCATGGGATATTCGGGCTGGTGGTGCACATTGCGGGTGAGCAGCACCTTCTCGGCACAGTGGACTTTGTAGTCGGCCGGATTGTTGCACCTGGCAGCGGCCGAATAGGGGAAGATGAGGCCGCGGCCGCCCACGGCGGTGGGATAGGCAGTGAGGATATTGGTACGGATGCGGTGGGGCAGGGTGCCGGCCTGCACGTGCGATCCCCCGATGTGCACGATGCTCAGGTTGCCCTGGCCGGTGGTTACCACTCGCTGCCATTTCTGGAAGAGGAATTCCATGGGGGCCGAGTTGGAATCGTAATGGAGCACATTGGCCTCGCGGTTGAGGAAAGGGTAGTCCTGCGCCTGCAGGCCGACGGCGAGGACGAGGGCGCACAGGGCGGTGAGGATGTTTCTACTGGACATCGGCTACCTCCTTGCGCATTCTATACATTTGGTACATATTGTCAAAAGCTTTGGAAAGGCGGTCGCCCATGATGTCGACGCCTCGTTGTGAGAAATGGATATAGTCGGGGCCGCCCAGCCCTTGGTCGACCCACGCCTCCATGGAGCCCAGGCCACCCATGGCGTGGAAGATGCTCCAGAAGGCGGCTCCATGGGCGTTGGCAGTGGCTTGCAGCGACTCCACCACCTGCGGCAGGCAGGGATAGGACTGCAACTCGCCATTCTCGCGGGTGCTCATGTCGGAGGGGCCGATGAAGAGTATCTTGGCCTGGGGGCAGCACTGGTGCAGGCGGTCTATCTGCTGCCCTATATGCTTGCAGTAGGCTTCGATGGACTGGCTCCCCTTGAGGTAGGGCACCGAGTTGCCGCCAAACTGCAAGATGATGAGGCCCACGTCCATCTGGGCATAGGCTGCGGCCAACTGGTCGCGGTTGATTTGGGTGAACTGATGGCCGGAGCAGCCACGCATGGGTATGTTGTCGACAGCCACGCCGGGGCCGTCGTCGACCATGATGCCGTAGAGGTCGGCGGTGCCCGTGACGCTAAGGCTGACAGAGGTGGTGGCCGAGTCGAGATGCCAGCTGAAGGCGTGCACGCCTTCCTCCTCGCAGGTCTGGTCGTCGCTGTAGGAGCCGCGCCGGTCGGCAAAATGCACCGCAAGGGGGCCGGGGCGGTTGTTGAAGATGAGTTTGAACTGGGAGAACTGCCGCAGGCGGCTGTCGCAGCTGCGATGGGTGCCGGCGGTGATGGTGCTGGTGGCACTGCCGGCGACACGGAAGTCCTGTACCATGGGACCGTAATTGCCCGCGGCCCGCACCACCAGTGAGTCGCCAAAGGGCGACTGGCGCACGAGGGCTCCGGTGCCGTAGGTGCTGACGGAGAGGCTGGGGATGAGGGTGGCAAAGGGCACCAGGCCGGGACCGCCGCCACCAAAGAGCCCCTGCATGTAGGCACGCAGGCGGTTGGTCATGCGGTCCATTTCTATCTGGGAGTCGCCGTAATGGACGATGCGAATGGTGCGGCCAGACTGCTGGGTCTGCTCCAGCTGGGCAAAGAAGTCGTCGAAATAGCTGTCGTCGTCATTGGGAAACCAGAAGCGGATGTCGCTGCTGTCCACCTGGTGGCGGTAGTGTTCCAGCGAGTCTTGCTTGGTTTTCATGACCTGGGCCAGCGAGTCCTGCTGGGCCAGATAGGCCTCCACGTCGAGCTGCCGCTGGGGGTTGAGGATTTTGGTGAGGGTGGGGAAATGGAGGTTGAGGATACCCACGTCTACACCCTCTTTGGGATAGACATAGCATATGCCGCCCAGCAAGGCCAGCACTAGGGCTATAAAGAGGAGTATCTTGTAGGGTCTCATTGAAGTTTTTTCTTCAACTCGGCAATGTCTTTATACATTTCTTCCAGCTTGCGCTGCATGACGTAAATCTTGCGCTGGCGGTCGGCAGGCATGGCGGGGGAGCCCAGCACGACGCTGTTGCTGTCGATGTTGCGGGTGACGCCGGATTGGGCGGCGATGGTGACGTTGTCGCCCACGGTGATGTGGCCCACGATGCCCACCTGCCCGGCAATGATGCAGTGCTCGCCAATGTGGCCGCTGCCGGCACAGCCGCTCTGGGAGGCCATGGCGGTGTTGCGCCCCACGCTCACATTGTGGGCTATCTGGCAGAGGTTGTCGATCTTGACGCCCTGATGGATGATGGTGGAGCCCATGGTGGCGCGGTCGATGCAGCTGTTGGCCCCAATTTCCACGTCGTCCTCTATCACCACGTTGCCTATCTGGTCTATCTTGCTGTAGGAGCCGTCCTCGGTGGGGGCAAAGCCAAAGCCGTCGGCTCCAACACTCACCCCGGCATGGAGGATGCAGTTGCGCCCCACCTTGCACTCGCGGTATATCTTCACGCCCGGATAGAGGATGGTGTTGTCGCCCACTTCGGCATAGTCGCCTATATACACCTGGGGGTAGATCTGCACGTTGTTGCCTATCTTGGCCTTGCGGCTGATGACGGCATACTGGCCTATGTAGCACCCCTTGCCCACCTTGGCGGTGAAGTGCACACTGCTGCGCCACGAGCGCCCTTTCTTGGGCTTGGAGGCACTGTTGAACATGTGCAGCACTTTGGCCACACAGAGGTAGGGGTTGTCAACACGGATGAGGGTGGCGTCGACCGGATGCTCCAGCACAAAGTCTTTGGCTATGAGGATGGCCGAGGCATGGCGCTCGTAGATATAGTGGGTATACTTGGGGTTGGCCAGGAAGGTGATGCCACCCTCGTCAACTTCTTCAATGCGACAGGGTTTCCATATCAGCACGTTCTCGTCGCCTTCGATGGTGCCCTTCAGTTTCTGGGCTATTTGTTTTGCTGTGAATTGCATGTGAGATAAGGTTTTATTTTTGTGTATGTTTCGTTGTCAATGATGGGGACTTTCAGCAGGTCTTGGACATGCTGGAAGAGGCCTGCCTGCTCGCGCAGGCGCACGATGGCCTTGGCCTGATAGTAGTCGAGATAGGGATGGTGCTTGAGTTGGTCGAGGGTGGCGCTGTTGAGGTCCATCTGCGCGATTACCTGAGGGTTGACCGTAACATAGGGCGCGATGTCGTTGTAGCGGACCGAGTCCATGCCGTAGACTTCCCACAGCTGCTCCTTGCTGATGTAGCCGCCCAGCAGATTCCTGTATTTCAATATCCGCCGCGCAAAGGCGGGCCCGATATTGTACAGCTGGACCAAATCCAGCGAGTCGGCACTGTTCAGCTCTACCACCACGCGTTTCTCCTTGCGGAAGATATGGTCTGGGGGCGACACCGGCTCGGCCTGGGCCACGGGGTGCTGCCCGATGCCGCCAACTGTGGCCGCACGCTCATAGGAGGCACTGCCTTGGGCCACCCCCATGCGTGAGGGATTGTGGCCGTGCTGCGCTGCCGGGGGCACCTCTGGCGGCAAATCTGCTGCGGCGGTCTCTGGTGCCTGTCGGCCACGGCGGGCGGGTACTATAAAAATGACAATCAGCAGCACCACAAAGAGCACTGCTGTCAGCCACTGATAGGCCCGGCGTCGTGTCATTCCTCCTCGGTCCATTCCAGGGTTCCTCTTTGGTGTATGATGACGGGGGTCTTGAAAGCATCGTCCGACTCAAAGCTGTCGCCATAGGTCACCCGCTGGCCGTTCTTCGACCTCACGGGGTTGGGCGAGTAAACCCTGTGGGCCATCTGGTCCCAGGTGAGGTCTTGCAGATAGACCGTATCGCCCCGCTGGAGGTCAACTATGACCACGCTGTCTTTCACCAGTGTTATGTCGCCCCCTTGGCGGGTTTCGGCATAGCGGGCCTTGAGGGTGGCCGTGGGCTTGTTGTAGCCGTCGAAGAAGCGGGCAAAGATGCCTTCCCTATAGATGGTCTTGCTCTCGGGCTTGCTGTATTGCTCTATGATTGGGGCCCACATGAGCATCTGCAGTTTGCCTCTCTCGCTCCGTTGGATGCGGGCCTGCCGTATGGTGTTGTCGGGCAACTCGTGAGGCTCAAAGTCTTTCAGCTTCTCTATGTCGTTGCCACAGGCTGCAATACAACAGATAAGAAACAGGGCCAACGCCCCGTTTCTTATCTGCCTAGTCGTTTGCCTGATTAAGCTCGACGACATTTAGCGGGTTCTGATGATGGTGGTTTTCCCAATCCAGCCGGGAACCGTATAGCTTTGGCCGTCGATGAGGTTAAGCATGAAGGCATCGTTCTTCTTGGGGAAGTAGGCGGCGTAGGTGCCAATCAGACGGTCGGCCACGTTGGCGATCTGCTCGGTGGGTTCGACCGACTTGGCGTGGCGGCACTCGTCCACTGCGGCCCAGTAGGCCGAGCGGCCACCCATGCCGTCGTCGATGCTGCGGTAGCTGGAGGCATACACCTGTGCCAGGGCAATGTAGGGCTCTCCCTTGGTGCGGTCGACCTCGGCGGCCTTCAACAGCGAGGCGCGGGCCTGGCTGTAGTTGTTCATGCCATTGTAGCTCATGCCCAGGGTCAGGTAGGCGCGGTAGAGGTCTTTCTTATCGGTGAGGCCCTTGATGGCATCCTGGACATACTCCACAGCCTTGGCATACTGCTTCTTACCATAGCACATGGTGCCCATACGCATGGCGGTGCTGGGCGAGGGCTCCAGGTTGTAGAGGTTCTCCGTGGCCTGGAAGAAGAGCTGGCTCTCGGTGCAGCCCTTGCGCATCATGATGTCGGTAATCTTGCGCAGCAGCACCACGTCGTTGGGATTCTCGTTGAACTTGGCCTGATAGATTTCCACCAGCTGGTCGCAGTTGGCATAGGGCGAGAAGACCGCATCGACATTGTTGATGTAGCCGCTTATCTTCTGCACCTTGAGGGTGTCCTCAACCACCTGCTCCACAATCTCCTCCAAACGGGTGGTGGCGATGTCGTAGTTATCAATAATCAGGGTGGCGTCGGCATAGCCGGCCTGCACATAGTCTACCGTGGCCTTGAAGAAGAGGGTGATGTAGTTCTCATCAATCTCTGAAACATTGGCCTTCACCGCAGCGGCATAGATGTCGTAAATCTCCTTGACGGCCTTGGGCTTGTAGAGGCTCAGGGTGTTGGCCTTCATGCAGAGCACCTTGGCCTCCTCGCCAAAGTTGGCGATGCGGGTGTCATACATGGCCATCAGCTCCTGAATGTAGTCCTCGCGCTCCTGCTCGGTGGTGGCACTCTTAATCATGGCATCCATGATTCTCTCACCTCTCTGATAGACAGCCTTGCTGAAACGGGGGCAGTGCAGGATAATCTGACGCCAAGGCTCGTAGCAGTCGGTATAGGCTTTCTGTTTGTAGAATTCTTGGTACAGCGACACATTGCTGATGCAGGCAATACTGTCGTCGGGGGTGGCACCATACTTGTTTTGTGCACTTGCAGCCAGGCTCATGCTCAAGGCGGCGGCTGCGACAATTACAATTTTCAGTTTCTTCATGGCTAATAATTGTATCGGTTTGTTTACCGTTTTAGTATTATTAAAATTAAATTTCTTTTCCTCTATACCCACCAAAGGGCTTAGTTTAGGAGTTTTTAAAAAAACTTTGCTTCCGATTTTTTATTCCCGCAGTGTGGGGTGCCGACAATGGCCCTGCATCTCAGCGTCTCTCCGAGGCGCCACATTGATACCCTTTGGCCAAAATCAGTCATACGCTACAGAGATGGTTCCCGTCGGAGGGTCTAGTTATACTTGCGTTTGGAGAACCACCGTTCGCACGAGCCCACGGATATGCCCACCGTGAAGACATCGCGCCGCAGCAGGTCTACGTTGCCAAAACTGCTGTAGGCCAAACTCAGCGTCAGCACCGACTTGCCCTTGCGCATAGGCAGGGTGAAGCCCATGCCGCCGCCCACCTCGTCGAGGCGGTAGGCGGTGCCGTCGGTCAGCTCCAGGGACAGGCGGCCGCTGTTGTAGAAGAGGCCTGCGCTGATGCCGATGCGCGACCAGTAGCTGCTGCTCCCCTGGTCGCCCTTCCACTCGCCGCCCAAGGCAATGCGGTAGTTGCTGCCGTAGCGCAGGGCCGACGTGCCGAAGATATTATTTTGGGAATTCTCCACATACTTCATGCCGCTGTAGGGCGAGTAGTAGCCGTCCAAGGCCACCTCCCACCGCTCGTTGCGCTCCAAGGCCAGACCCACGCCCACTGCCAGCGGCTGCAGAAGCTCGCTCTCATAGGTGTCGCTCACCCCGGGGGCCGGGAAAATGGTGTCGAAATAATACTCCAACGAGCCGGCAGAATAAAAGGTATAGGCCAGCGACTGGTCCTCCAGCTTCATGTCGCGGGGCAGGCGCGCCGTGGCCCCCATCCGCAGGGTGTATTTCTCTCCCAAGGGCTGGCTGTACTGCACGCCCAAGTCCACCACCAGGTTGCTCACCAAGGTGTTCTTCTGGCGGCGCGAGTCGATGGTATAGGTGCTGTCGCTCCCCTGGAAGTCGTAGGTGATGGCCCGCTCGATGGAACCGTACAGATAGTCCAGATTGAAACCCACCGACAGGCGTTTGCCTATGTTGAAGCCGTTGCCCCAATAGATTTGGGCCACGCCCCCGTTGCCGGCATAGATGGTCTTCACATCGCTCTGCGTCAAGGGGTCATACGCCGTATGGGTCGACTCGTAGTTTACCGCGCTGTAGGGCAGTATGCCGGCCGAGGTCTTCCACCATTTGGTCAGCGGGAAGGCCACCATCAGGTAGGCCACGTTGCCGTCGGCATCGGTCTGCTTGTTCACATCGTTGCGCAGGACACTCTGCTGGATGTTCAGCCCTATGTCGAAGACAAAAGTCTCCGGCTCCACGGCGGCAAAGGAGGCCGGGTTGAAGGGGTTGATGCTGTTGCGGGCAGCGCGGCTGTAGACCACCCCGCCCAGACGCATTGCCGTGGGCATATTGTAGGGCAGGTCGCTCGACCCTATGCCAAACTGCGAAAAGGGAATGTTAAAGCCGTTCTGTGCCCTGGTGCCTTCAGGCATCCCCAGCAGCACGGCCAGCAGCAGTAAAATCGTTATTCTTTTATCTTTCATTTTCTTTTAATATCTCGTTCAGTCCAATCATTACCAAGTAGGGCTCCCACACACAGTCCTCCACCCGAAGCCTTCCTTCGCCCCACAGCCAGTTGGCGTCGCCGCCGGTCAGCAGCACCCGCGCCCCGGGCTCGCGCTCTCGGTAGTGGGCCACAAAACCCTCCACCGCAAACCGCGTGGCTGTCAGCACGCCCGCCTCCATCGCCTCGCGTGTCGTGCGGCCGGTGACAGGCTCCTGTGTGGCATCCACCGTGGTTAATAACGGCAATTTTGCCGTAAAAGTATGCAGGGCGCGAAACTTAATTTCGATTCCCGGCAGGATGGCGCCGCCGCGAAACACCCCCGCCGCGTCCAGATAGTCCACCGTGATGCAGGTGCCCGCATCCACAATCACACAGCCGCGCCCCTGGCAGAGGCACCGCGCCCCGCAGGCCGCCGCTATGCGGTCGGGACCCAAAGTCTCGGGCGTGGCATAGTCCAGCGCGATGGGCAGACGCGTATCTGCCGTAAGCACCGTCACCCGCTCGGCTTCCAAGCCCAGGCTCTCCAGCTCCAGCGCACCCGTGGCACACACAATGGCCCGCTCCACCCCCTCGCGGGGCAGGGGCTCCCCCGTCTCCGAAAGGCGCACCAGGCGGTCGCCCTCAAAGAGCGCCCACTTCATGCGTGTGTTTCCCTTGTCAACGGTCAGGTACATCCTCTTCTATTTTGTTTGGCGGCATTCAGCCTTTGGTGTTATACTGATTCATGGCACGGTCGGGGCCCTGGGTGACAAAGCACTTCACCGCCTCGCAGGCCGCCTCTATGCGGGGCTGCAGCACGGCCAGCTCCTCCTCGTCGAAAGCCCCCAGCACATAGTCTATCTGGCGGCCGCGGCTGAAGTTGTTGCCCACGCCCACACGCAGGCGGCAGTAGTTGTGGCTGCCCAGCACCTGCTCGATGTTGCCCAGCCCGTTGTGGCCGCCCCCGCTGCCCTGTTTCTTCATGCGCAGGGTGCCCAACGGCAGGGCTATGTCGTCCACCACCACCAGCAGGTTCTCCAACGGCACGCGCTCGGCCTGCAGCCAATAGCGCACCGCCTCGCCGCTGAGGTTCATATATGTGGTGGGCCTGATCATCACCACCGTGCGGCCCTTCAGACGGAACTCCGCGCGGTAGGCCTTGCGTTCCAAGGTCCATTTCACCGGCTTCTCTGCCGTGCCCACGGCCTTGGCCAGCGCCTCCACCACCATAAAGCCCGCATTGTGGCGGGTGCCCTCATACTCCTCGCCCACATTGCCCAATCCCACAATCAGATATTTCATACTATAGTCTGTGTCGTCATATATTCTCGTCCCGTCGTAGTGCTTCTCGGCCGACTTTGTCGGCTGCTCATCCGCCTGCCGCTGCCCCTCGGAAAGTGCAGTGTCGGCTGATTTACAGCGAGAAAAGAGTTTCTTAAACAAATTCATTATATATAATAGTAATTTGCAAAGATACAAAACTTTGACAAAACGGATAAAAAAACTAAATTCTTGATGCCGAATTCTCCATGGCAAAGCCTTCCCCTGCACACAACACAATGTGCATTAGCACTGCCAGCACTAATTATGTCTGCGACAAAAAACTATTCGGCTCTAGTTTGATAAAAGACTGATTTTTTAGCAGCCTCGAAGAGGCTGAATCTCAATA
>DFDY01000146.1 GCA_002368955.1 Bacteroidales bacterium UBA3816 | reverse complement strand
AGTGCCACAGGAATGATAATCAACGACAAGCATCTCAATTATGGAGAAATAGGCCTATACCCAACTGTGGACTACCGTATAACCGTAGGCTGGTCGCGTTGGAGTGTGATGTTGCAGCTGCCAGCTTCTTCTAGTTTCAGCTTTTCGTTTGCGGCCGGAAGCTTGATACCATTCTATCCATTCCGCTTGGGGCTGATGCTGGATTTATAATTTTGATTCTAATACTTTTAAATGATAATTAATATGAAAAAAGCATTCATCATAGCCACGCTGCTGCTGAGCCTTGCCTGCCAAGGGCAGGAGAAACCCGACTTCTGGCACCGCCCATTCTGGCACAACTTCACCGTAGGGGCCGAATTTGCCCACACCGTGGTCCGCAACTACGAATACCCCAGCGGCATCTTCCGCAACCATCCCAACAATTCGGCCAATCTGGTGGTAACATACGACATAAACCGCACATGGACAGTTAGTGCCTACCTGGGCTACTGCGGTTCTCATGGCAGATTAGAGTATTGGGACCAGACGATATACACCCCCGAATGGGGTGAATCATCGATAAAGACATTGGAGAACTATCCGGCATTTGCTGTGGGACTGGAAGGGACGCTGCATCTGCTTCCGCTGCTTTACCACGAAGCAACGCCGTTCGACGTGACGCTAAACGCCCGAGTGGCCAAAAACCCACAGGATTTGGACTTGGGAATAGGCATAGGATTGGGCTACACCCTGCCAATGGGCATTACCCTTTACGGCAAAGCCTATTACGGCTCGTTCAGTTTCCCCATTGGGATGCAGGAAAGTGGATTGAACCAGCACTTAGTATTTGGGGTAAACTACCGCCTGTAGCCTTCTTGGCACTTTGTCGGAGAACAAATAAAAATCACTACTATTAATGATTATACGAATTCGGTAAAAGTAGTATTTTTGCAACTTCAAAAATGAAGTTGGCAAATGAAAAAGAATCGCATCATACGCTTGATACCGCTCGCTGTCATGGCATTAACGATTGTTGCCATGGCAGCGGGCACTTTTATAGAGAAAGCCCAAGGGCCCGCTGTGGCTGCCGACAGGGTGTATCACACCCTATGGTTTGCCCTGCTGTGGGCTCTGTTCTTTGCCTCCTCGGCAGTGGTAATTGCCCAAGCCAAACTAATCCGCCGCCCGCTCACCTTCGGCATCCATCTGGCCTTTGGACTTATCCTAATAGGGGCACTGTTGACCACCCTCACAGGCAAGAAATACCGCCTAGAGCTAGAGCCAGAACAAGCCAACTGCGAGCTACCGTTCAGCGTTACGCTGGAGGAGTTTGAAATTGTGCGCTACCCCGGCACTCAAACCCCACAAAACTTTGTGAGCCACTTGACCCTTACCGAAGCCTCTGGGGAGCAGACCCCAATAGAGGTGAGCATGAACCACATAGGCCGTTACCACGGCTACCGGCTGTACATGACTGGCTATGACGAGGGCGAAAGCGGGACCGTAGTTCTCACCGCCACGCACGACCCCTGGGGCATAGGCGTCACCTACACTGGCTATATCTTGCTGCTGATCAGCTTTGTCGGTTTCTTCTTTGAGAAGAACAGCCGATTCCGCCAGCTGTTGAAAAGTCCGCTGCTGAAGCGGGGAGCAGCCTTTGTGCTGCTAGTGCTGTTGGCTTGCGGCGGGGCCGAGGCAAAGGAGAGCCTGCCCCCTACCCTCTCGCGCGAGAGTGCCGACCGACTGGGACACAGCTATGTGCTGTATCAAGACCGTGTGTGCCCCCTGCAGACACTGGCACGCGACGTGACCACCAAGCTATATGGCAACCCCGCCTACCACGGTCTGACGGCTGAGCAGGTGCTGAGCGGCTGGATGCTCTTTCCGGCACAGTGGATGGAGGTGCCCACCAAAGGGGGCAAGCACCTGCAAGAGCAACAGGAGCTGCAAATGCTGCTAATGACGGGCACACTCTACAAGATTTACCCCGTGCGCGACACAGCAGGGGCGTTGACATGGTATTCGCCGGGCGACCATCTGCCAGTGACTATCGGGGAGGAGGAATTCATCTTCATCCGACAGTACCTGAGCTATTGCACCGAGCTGGCCTTCAACAGAGATTTTGTCTCCCTCGACACGGCGCTGGACAAGCTGACCCTCTATCAGGAGAAACGGCTAGGAGCAGAGCTGCCCTCGGCAGCCCGCATCGGGGCAGAACGGGCATGGAACCGTCTGTCGCGCACCAAGCCCGTGGCCATGGCCTGCACCACGCTGGGACTGCTGTTCTTTGCCTATATGGTCTACTGCCTAGGGGCTCAGAAACGGCACCGCCGCTGGACAGCCGTAACTGGGACTATCATTACAGTTGCCTTGAGTGTATACCTGCTGACACTCTTCGTTCTGCGATGGGTGGCACAAGGGTTCATCCCCCTCACCAACGGTTACGAGACGATGACTTTCCTGGCCCTATGTTTGGCAGTGTTGGCATGGGCGGGACAAAATAAAATAACCCTTTCGCTGCCCTGTGGACTGCTGATGGCCGGACTGGCACTGATGGTGGCCATGATGAGCGGCAGCAATCCGGCCATGACGCAGATGGCTCCGGTGTTGGACTCGCCGCTGCTGTGCATACACGTGGCGGTCATCATGCTCTCATACACCCTGTTGGCCTTCGTAATGCTAATGGGCGTGGCCGCCCTCATTGGGGGCAAGGTGTTGCAGGAGCGGCTGCAGGTGATAAGCCTGATTATGCTCTATCCGGCAGTGTTCCTGCTGGCGGTGGGCATTTTCATTGGCGCCGTATGGGCCAACGTGTCGTGGGGCACCTACTGGAGCTGGGACCCTAAAGAAGTGTGGGCACTGATTACGCTTATTGTCTACGGTCTGCTGCTCCACGGACAGAGCTTCCCTGCCCTTCAGAAGCCACGTGTCTACCATTGGTATGCCATGCTAGCCTTCCTATGCGTGTTGGTCACCTATTTCGGTGTCAATCTGGTGCTGGGCGGGATGCACAGCTATGCATGAGAGGCATCATGAAGGAGGTTTGCCAACACCGAATGCAACAATTCATGATTTATTTGTATATTTGCATTTCGCATTTTGCAGAAAGAAACACTTTTATCTTGTAATAATCAAAAAGTTACATAACAAGAAACAATTCACATCAAATGAACTATACGGGCATTATCATCGGCATAGCGGCATTTCTTACCATAGGCATTTTTCATCCCATCGTCATCAAGGCAGAATACTATTTCAGCAAACGGTGCTGGTGGTGGTTTCTGCTGCTGGGCATCGTGTGCATCGTGCTGTCGCTATGCATAAAGGACCAGATTGTCAGTATAGTCGTTGGTGTGGTGGGATTCAGCAGCCTGTGGGGCATCAAAGAACTTTTTGAGCAGGAAAGGCGGGTACTGCGCGGATGGTTTCCAAAGAACCCGCACCGCAAAGTTCCCTACCCCACCACTTTTCACGACCCCCGCAAGAAAAGCTGAGGAAACCCCATGCCCCCAATAGCGCAAAAAAACAGTCAATAAATTTTTTTTCATATCTTTGCATTGTTATTGACAAAAGAAAATACAGCTTATTAAATTAGAAATCATCAACATAGCACCTCCGAAACGATAGGCACTAACTAATACAGATTTGATAACGATGTTCAGTACTCCAATTCTAATAATCAATTTCAATCGCCCCGACTATACACGAAAAGTGATGGAGGTAGTGATGCATCAGTCCCCAAGCAAACTATTTGTTTTCCAGGATGGTCCTAGAATTGGGAAAAACGACGAAGCCCCACTTGCCGAGGTACGCAACATCATAAAAGAAATGACCGAAGGGACCGAAACGCAAGTACTCACCAACTATTCGGACACCAATCTGGGGTGCGGGCCTGGGCCTGAAGCAGCCCTCAACTGGTTCTTTTCCCATGTAGAAGAAGGTATTATCTTAGAAGATGATGCCGTGCCCCATCAGGACTTTTTCCAATATGCCACAGAATTGTTAGAAAGATACCGCCACGACAATTCGGTGAAAGCCATCGGAAGCATGAATGTAGACAAACACCAATGGGGCGACGGAAGCTACTACTTCTCCATGATGAACCGCAACCTGTGTGCCTGGGCCACATGGAGAAGGGCATGGCAGGCCTTTGACATACGCCTGAAGAAAACTTCTCGCACAGACCTTTCCAAGGCATTGAGGAAATATGGCTGTGGAATCCTCGAATGCGAATATTGGTGCGACCGACTGGACGAAGTGCACAAAGACGGTGTGGGCAACTCCAGCTGGGACATGCAGTTCTTTATGTCCATATGGCTGCAACACGGCAAAGGCATTATTCCCAACGTGAACCTTTCGAGCAACATTGGAACCATCGACAACGCCACCCACCCCTTGGGCAAAGGCAATATCATCGAAAATATTCCCACCTCGCCCATACTGCCCCTGGTTCACCCCTCATCGGAAGAAATCATGAGCGAGGCCGACCGCCAGTTTCACTTCATGTACTTCGAGTCCAACCACAAAGAATGGACCAGAGCTCAGATCATTCGCTATATGATAAACAAAAGAATCAAAAAAACTATCGGACACAAAGGCCCATGGCGAAGAAAAAAATGAAATACTGCATCCAACGACTGCTGGGCCGCTGGCTGGATATGCCCGCTATACTCAAAGGCAAAACCTATGGCTATTCGCTGGTCAGGAGCGACCGCTCTCATTGTACCTTTGGCCGCAACACACAGATTAACCCACCCTATTTCTTCTGGAAGATGAAAATGGGCGACTACTCCTACATTTCAAAAAACGCCCATGTCGCCAATGCCGAAATAGGCAAATTCTGCTCCATTGGACCCAACTTCTGTTGCGGGCTGGGCCTCCACCCAACCAATGGTGTCAGCACTGCACCCATGTTTTATTCTTCTGCCTGCCAAAATGGGACTACCCTGTGCAAGAAAAACATCTATGAGGAATCTAAACTCACCCATATCGGGAACGATGTCTTCATAGGAGCCAACGTCTTCGTGCTGGACGGGGTCACCATTGGGGATGGAGCCGTGGTAGGAGCCGGAGCCGTGGTGGTGCATGACGTGCCCCCCTATGCCGTGGTAGCGGGCGTTCCGGCAAAGGTGGTGAAATACCGATTTGACGAGGAAACCATCCAAGCACTCCTTGCCAAACAATGGTGGAATTTACCCCCCTCCGAATTGACCAAAGTGCGCGACAATTTCTGGGATGTAAAGAAATTTATTGAGAGTCTGTAACAGACCAACTTAAGTAATTGCTCAAATTTATTTTACATATAATTTCCATCTAATTGACCATTAATTTTAAATTAAGGGGACTTCTATAAATCACCCAGAAGGGGTGAGACTATTAGTAACACGGTACAAGCCGAAGGCGCAGTGCCGTGATACTCAGACGTCAGTAAACTGCGTCCCGACGGGACGCGACAATGGAAACAAATAAATAGAACACACCTTTAGTAAAATACATCAATTACATTCAGCCGATGCCAGTGGATTCTGAATCATCATCAAATTGTCAG
>DFDY01000083.1 GCA_002368955.1 Bacteroidales bacterium UBA3816 | reverse complement strand
CATCAACAATTTAGCATTTTCCGATAACTGTTCTTTATTTTTATCGGACCCCAATAATAATGTTTGATTTTTGGTTTATAAAATGGTTTGATTGAAAAGATACACCCTTTAGTACAAAAAGAGTATATCTTCATGAACAAAAGATATACTCTTTTTGAGGGAAAGATATACTCTTTTTTGAGGGCCTGTCTTTTGCAGTGTCCTCAATATACTTATTCCATTAAATCAACGATTTTCTTGGAATATTTTCTACATGAAATGTAAAATAGAATCATTATCGCTAGTGGTATCAAACCATACCATGCAAAACGGGTGAAAACGACTATTGAAATCAAGAAAAACAGGACAATAGAATTCCTTGACAATGCGTATTCTCTTGAAAGAACATTCAGTATAGGATATTCTTTCTTTTTATCATTGTATTTTTTATAGTCTTCAACAAAATATATCCAATGGCATTTGCGGAGCAATTCTTCTAACAAAGATCCAAGTCTATTTATTATGATTCCAACTTCATAGACAATAGCTAAAGCAGAAACAGAAAAAACTGTTACGAGAATACCATTCTCTTTTATTTCCTGAAGGCTCCTGAAGAAAGAATTGTTTACATCAACAAAAGCCAAGATTGCAACGCCAACAAAAACAAGGCCAAGAATAAATTTGTTAAAAAAATCGTAAGTAGATATTTTGATGTCCATATTATTAATACTCCTCATTAAATTTTACGTCCCATTGTCCATATGAAACAGAAAAATAGATATTTCTATCATTTCTTGTGGTTAATACATATCGGCTTCTCCCATCAATATTGGTTCCAATTCCTTTGTAAACACTTGATGATTCTTCCTGTGTGGTATGCTCGACACTTTTGTCAGAAATAACCGTTAATACAGGATTTACTAGTTTAAAGAAATCCGGGCAATACTCTCCTGTTCTACCGTGATGAGGCGCAAGAAGAACTGCGGCATCTGCTGCAAGCAGTCTAATACCACAATAATTATTATCCACCATATATTTGAGCTGTTTCGAGGAATTGTCTCCTGTAATAACGAATTTAATGCCAGTATATTCTATAATAACTAAAGAGGAAAAAGTATTTAAGTCTGTTTTATCATGAAGATTTAACACAGAAGGGATGTGTGTTATTTTGACGCCACCCATAACCTGTGGATTTTCTATATTGTCAGTATCTGGAATTGGATATTTATATGAAGAATTCATCCAATTGGCATTGTTGGCAATATTAATGTGAATCGGTGTTTTTGATGACGGCTTTATGTCAAAGGCCTCTGTGGGTCTATATAGAACTTTAGGACGCAATCTCTCAAGTAATCTCGGCAAATCGTAGATGTGATCTTCATGAGGATGGGTAATAATTAAAGCATCTATACTCCCATTTCGACCATAAAAATACCTGTTACAAATGTAGTCAACTATGCTCTTATCACTTTTTGAGCCAACATCCACTAATATATGTTTTCCGTTGGGAGTTATAATATGTGTGCAACTCCCATGTTCAACATCATAGATTATTATTTTCAAGTCATCCATTTTTTTATTTTTTAACAAATTATCCTTAACGCTTTGTCTCTTTGATATTTTACAATCATTTTGGTGGCCTTCTACAGCGGAAAGACTTTAGTTCTGCACCGCCCTGACTTGTAATTACCATCATTTTGTTGGCTTTTTACAGCTTGTGCGGCGATCGAAGGCAAGTATCTGTTCTTGTAATTACCATCATTTTGTTGGCTTTTTACAGCGTCGGGCGGTGACCACTCCAGCGTGTCGGGCTTGTAATTACCATCATTTTGTTGGCTTTTTACAGCAGTGTCGGATGGCAATGTAACAACCTCGCTCTTGTAATTACCATCATTTTGTTGGCTTTTTACAGCCCATCTAAAACAATGGGTTTACCAGCAAAAGGATGGCATTCATCTGGTACTTGTGAAACTCGCGCTATACTCTCACGGATAAGTCCGTTACCTGTTATTTCTGCGTTTTCACTTCCTAGAGAAATATTACAATCTTTTCGGCCAACGCCACCATTGTGACGATTAGCGACCGTCTCTTCTTGAGGTTGACACCTCAAATGTTTATTTGATACACCCACAAAAAAGAGTGCATCCCGTTCATAATGCCGAATTGCTTTAAAACGTTCCTGTTCTGCGGTTTCAAGTCTGCAGAAAATAGGATAGTCGGCATTCATTTGTTCTATATCGTAGTTATCTACTGTTTTTTCTATATTACGACTGTCCGTTTTAAGCCTTGCGTGTTGAAGGTTAAATGCGGAAAGCATATCGCGCTGATGTGTGTGTCCATTGCTCAACGTAATGCTACGTTCATTTACAGCATGTTTTGTGAATTCTCCATTTGTGAAGTCAAATTGCGTGGCTGCATAACCAACATCCACTTTGTGCAATTCTCCACCTAATGATTTGACTTTGTTTTCAAGGATAGAGACAAACATCGCTGGAGCATGGTGAGCAACTGACTTTCCATAACGCTTCTTGCAACGATAGTTCCCTTTTTTGTTTTTTGTAGTCTCTTTGGCTCTTCTTACCCAGGCATCAATAGGGTTGTTCTCAACAATAAATGTATCACCCTGCGATAGTAGAGCATTAGCCATTGCCAAATGCTGCTGTTTTCTTATTTCAGCCTGTCTGCGAAATAATTCTTTGCGGACAAGTTTTAGTTTATTGTATCTGTTGGAATAATTCCAAACTCGGCGTTCCCTATTTTTAATAGTTTTGAAAGTTCCATCTGCATTATAGTTCTGCGGATTGGTTGCCCTGCGACTTCTGTCAAGTTTACGGTTTACAAGATATAATTCGTGTTCAATATCATCGCATTTGTCAGCAAGTTTATCGAAGTGAACGCCCATTAGGGAAGAAGTGGCAATCGTTGATGGCCCAATATCTATACCCACGTTGCCACGGCCTAATGTTCGACCCTTCTGTGGTTTCTCTCCGTCAATGGTGAGTTGCAGATAGTATTTGTTTTTGCCTCGGATGTATTTCCTGACAACACTTATCTCTCGAATACTTTCAAGTCCACCTTTTAGTGCTTCTACAGCATACCCTTTCTTCTCTCGGCTGAAATCAATTGGGAGTTTGATTGGATGAGCTTGTTTTCTTTGCCTACCATTCGTGTTGTAAGTTATATAACCTTCCTCTAAATTAATAGTAAAGCCTGGATAACTAATTTTGTTATCACTCTTTTTTATGCGAGTGGAAAACGAATTGACATCACCATATTCTCTCTTGGAAATGTGCTTTGCTTTAAATTTGTATAAGCGATCCTCCCATGCTTTCATAATACGCGCCCCAAGTTCTTCCAAGATGTAGCTATTGATGCCAAAATCTGACAAGGTCTTGTCTTGTCCTAATTTATATGAGCTTAATTTGGATACGTATTTGGCAATAGAATTGGACGCAGTTGTATTAGATTTTTTCCATGTGGGGAATTTTATTTCACATGGATCGCCATCTATCTTAATGTAGAAAGGGTGTTCGGCAAAGAATTTCCCTTTCTTTTTTGTGTCTTTACCACATTCTTTATATGCTTTTTGTTGCGAGAAATAAATGTACTGACGCAGCAATTTATGTTGCACCATGTTATAGACTTGGCGCAACAATTCATAGCGTTTGTCGAGGATGTCAGCTTGCCATTTCTCGACCTTTAGCGGTAGTGTCAATACAAAATTATCTTTCGCCATATTACTGTATTTTCAGTTTGCAAAATTACAACTTTTTTCTGACGTGACCAAGTACCACCCTTCAATAAACAAGTAACTTTTTGGGTTAATTGAAATTAGATGTGACAGGCTATAATAAGTTGGCCACACGGTAGAGGAAGAAGTCAAGGTCGCGGGTGCCTCTGTTCTTGATGGCGGCGAGCTGGATGTGTAAGTATGCTTGTCAATCCTCCGCAGGCAGCAGGCCGCGGTGGCGGAGGGACTGGACAAAGGAGTCTTTGCCGGGGAAGGGGCTGTCGCCGTCGGTGGCACCGCCGTGGTAGCAGAAACAGACTTGGGGCGAGTAGGGTATGACGTTGTATGCGTTCATCTGGCGGCGCATCTGCTCGGGAGTATAAGGCCTGAGTGTCAACTGGAACCAATAGGTGGAGAAGCCACTATTGCGGTAATGGAAGCGGGCAAGGGCGGTGGGCTTATATAGGCGCACGTTTTTGCACCTGAGACTCCTCATGAGGGCTGTCAGACTGTCTTGCAATGATGGCGGGAGAACCAAGACGGTGTCCGCGCATGAGTCTTTGACCAAGGGATAGCCCCAATAGTCGGAGTCTGGTGCGAGGCACTTGACCGTGTGGCCGCCCTTTTGATTATACACCAACTGGGTGCTGTCGGGCATGACTTCATAGAGACGCCGAGCCAGCAGCTCCATATCGGTGCGGTTCTTCAGATAGTACTTCTCCATTTTCTGAGGGGCTCGACTCTCGCCCGGAGGCAGAAGGCCGAAGACAATGAAGGGCAGCACGGCGATGCCCAAAGACCAAAACAGGATAGCCCTTGCCCGACGGCTGCGCAAGAAGAAAAGCGACTGAATGACCATCACCAACCCCAAGGGCACGGTGACCACCCCCACAAAGGAGAGCGACATCCATACCAGCCCAAAGAGGTCCACCTCGCAAATGAGGTAGTCAATCATTGCGAAGAGAAGCAGCAGGCTGTTGATGGCACACACAACGATGCCCGAAACTGCCACCCAGGAGGGTATTTCTTTATATTTCTTTGCACCCATAGCCAGCCGTTAGAACATATAGCCCATTTTGATGTAGAGGTTGCTGAGCTTGCCGTTGTCCTGCTTGTCGAGGGCGGTGGCCCAGTCGACGCTGAGGACAAAATTGTCGTTCATGGCCACCTTGAGGCCGCAGCCTGCCGAAAGGTGGAGGCTGTGGAGACGGCTCTCGTCGTGGAAAGCATCAAGGCCAGCATCCCCTGGCGCGAGGTCGGCCAACTCCAGCAGGCGGGGGTCGGTGACCACGCGGTCGTAGGGCTGCACCACCATGCCCGCATCCATGAAGGGGTTGAGACCCACATAGAAATTCTCCTTGCCGATGCGGAAACTGACCACCCGCACACGGAACTCCACATTGGCGAAGGCCACCCCTCGGGCCAAGATACGGTTGCGCATGATGCCGCGGATGGAGTTGGCCCCGCCCAGCCCCTCATACACCACCCGCTGCATATAGAGATGGTTGAGGTAAGTGTTCAGGTAGAAAGGACTCTCGCCCGCCACGTTGAGCTGCGTGCCCAGTCGGTAGGCAAAGGTGAGCCGATGGGGGATGATGGGGAGGTAGTGCCGCCAAAAGGCATTGAATTTAAGGTTGTTGAACGCGCTCATGCCGCCCAGTCCAGCATAATAGGTGAGGAAGGCGTCGGCATGGATGCCGCGGCGCGGATTCTGCTGACGGTCGCGGGTGTCGAAGGTGAAGCCGCCATGCAGGTAGGGATGCACGCCGCCGTCGGCCTCGGCCTGGCCAATATAGCCCAGTTGGAGATACTTGTCGTAGAGCGTGGGCACCCCTTCGGGCAGCTTGTTTTCCTCTTTGCTGGCGAACTTGTTGAGACGCGCCACATCCACGGTGCCCACATTATAGTGCAGCAGGCCCAGACCGGCATTCCAGTACCAGGGACGGGAGATGGTGCCCTGCAGGTCGGCACTGAAGCGGAACATGTCGCGCTTGAACTTATAGTAAGCCCGGGTCTGATACTGCCCGTCGGACTGGTCGGCATAGGCGGGGACATAGTACGACTCGTAGCCGTTGAAGCCATAGAAATCGCACATCTGGTCGGGCATATAGGTGAGGTCCACACTCAGGCGGTGGCCGGGGATGAGATACTTGGAGTCATACGACAGGCGGAAGAGGCCGTACTGCTTGGTGGTGTAGGCAGCCTCGGCATAGAAGGAGTGGTAATACTCGGGATAGATGGTCCCGTCGCCAAAATAATAGATATTGGTGAGGGCGCCGTATTGGAAGCCGAGGTCGGCATCGAAGGCTACACTGGGCAGCACACCAAATGTCCAGCCCGTGCGGACGGAAGGCTTCTCGCCCGCCTCCTGGGCCATGGCCGTGCCCAGCAAGGCGAAAGCCAATAGGGTAAAAAGGATTTTTTTCATCGGTCTCTGATTTATGTGATGAATCTGAATTCTCAACTCTCCAATGGTTGAAGAACTTAGTAGTTTAATAGTTATAGCGGCCCCGCACTCTCAACTCTCAACTCTTATTTCTTGAAGATTATCTTTCGGAAGATGAAAAGGGAGAAGAGGGCGAAGCACAGCACCATGATGCCGAGGGTGATAAGGCAGTGCTTCATGCTCTGCGGGCCCACGCCCATGAGCAGCAGTACGGGGAAACCGAAGGCAATGGCAGGAATGGTCTGCAACACCAGGTTGTTGGCAGCGGGAGTCTCGAACTTGGGGTCGATTTCGCGCAGCAGAATCATGCCGTTGCTGGCGGTGCCGGTGAGCATGCCGAACATGGAGAAGAACCCTTCGTACTGATAGTCGGGATAGAGGTGGCGGCAGCAGGCGTGCACAAACCAGAAGGTGACCACGGCCCCCAGGGCACACACCAACAGCAGAGGCAGCCAGATGCCGCGCAGATTGGTGAAGTCGATGGCGGCGGTGCCGGCCACAATCATAAAGTCGAAGCAGGTGCCGGCAATGCGGTCGAGGGTGTAGTTGTTGATATACTCGCGCTCCATCAGATGCACCTTGCGGGCACGGTTGATGATAACCTTGAGCAGCGATCCGAAGATGGTGCCCCACAGGAAGTTGAAACCCCAGAACATGGGCTTGAGCGTCTTGGTGCCGAAATCGCCCAAGTCCATCTGCTGCACGCCATACATGAAGAGGAACACCACAGAGTAGACCAGCAGCACCAGGCTGACCTGCACGGTCATCTTGTCGATAGACTCGGCATGTGGGATTTCGTTCTCAGACTCATAGTCGGCCAGCGTGTGCTTCTCCTTGTAGTCGCCCGACTTCATAGACAGGCGGCCCTTGCGGCGCAGGATGTTCATATAGACCACCCCGATGAGACTGCCCAGGATAAAGCCCGTGGCGGCAATGCTGAGGCCGAAGTCGGAGCCGTGGAAAGTGATGCCCTGGTCGGCGGCAAAGCCGGTGTAGGTGACGCCGAAGTTGAGGGCCTGTCCGGGTCCCTGTCCGTAGCCCATGGGCAGCAGCAGGCCCGAGGCATAGAAGAAATCGTGGTTGTTCCACCAGAGAAACAGCGGTATGGTGATGAGCAGACCGATGATGCCCTGAATGATGTAGGTGCTGGCGGTGACGGCGCCCGTCTCCACCACCTTCATCGTAGTGGTCTGGCTCTTAATCTTCTTGTTCTTGAGGGCCATGGCCACGAAACCCAGTCCGAGGGCATGATAGGTGATAATCTCCATGGAACTCTTGTCGACCAACTCGTGGAAGAATCCCAAGGGTTTGACACAGAGGATGATTAACCCAGCCACCAGTGCCGTGGGCAGCAGGCTGCGGCGCAGCAGGGGCACGTTGCAGCGGATGAGGTTGGCAATCAGCAGTGCCACAATGATGATGAAGAACTGGATGAGCCATCCCCAAGCGGAAAGTGATGCAAATGATGTCATATTATTCTATCTTTTGAATTTGCAAAAATACATATTTTTCCTTAATTAGCAAACTTAAAAAGGGGCAAACAAGAAGAAATGTCGAAAACTCATCTCGGAAAAGTGTAAAACTCCTGAAATTCAGCAGGTCCTAGCCTAATGAACATAAACTCAAATCGGTCATTAGACCGACACTTGTTCACAATGTCCTCATTTCAAGGTCCATTAAGGTCCTATCAGCGTTTCTTTCGGCATCTTGGCCTCATCCCTGTCTTGACGTAGCCCACTGCGACAGCGATGCAGCCCATCTGCTCGAAACAAATACTAATCTGACACAAATCCTAACGAACGATTAGGGTATTAATTATATGCATCCTCCGGAAATTTTGTAAACCCAAGAGATAGATATTTTTGTACCAATTCTGGGTTGATGCCAGGTTCATAAATGAAATGAATGTTTGCTTCTGTTTCGATTTGGGGAAAGTCCGACCCCCTGGACCACCAAACTAAATACAAGGTGTCATCGGTGTTCTTATAGAGGAACACTCCTTCATAGTTTATTGCAGTGTTCTCCTGCAATGCAATATATTTCATGTCTGGACTTTCTGATATTGTAGCAACATCAGCATTTGCCTTGAGGTATATTGGTGTATACGTCCCCTGAGAATTTTTTACCTTCAGTTCAACCATTCGGTCGCCCAACCAGTAATTAATCTTCCTTTTGCATCTGGTACACCCTTCCAAGTTGGCAACAATTAGGCTGATTAACATAATTCCTACTATTACTAAAAAAGTTCTTTTCATAGCAATTACCTTTTCTTATTTCCTTTCCAACATAGCATACCAACTAGGGGAGCATGCCTACTCCTTTTGGAACGGTATGTGCACCTGTTCATAACGTTGATGTGGGCTTGGCCACATTCACGGTGCAAAGGTACACATAAATTTCCGAATCGCAGATATTTTTTTGAAAATAGATCTGGCTGGATTTCCAACCACTTGATACAAGCATCGATAAGTGTGCGCACATTCAGTTCCCTGACCAGGCTTCCGTGTCTTCGGTGGTGATTGTACTGCGTGAAGAAATCGTAATGCATTGAACATCAGACAGGTCTTTAGCACCTCCTTGGGATTTCTGTTGACATAGTTGCACACGAGGCGGCAGTACACTGTGGAAATGGCCAGTACAACTCCTGTTGCCGCCAGCACCCTATCTGCCCATTTGTATGCCACCGAGAGCAACATATACCGTATCCCTACGGGATACGGAGAGGCCACCTCGGCAGCACCAAGCTGGGGGGATTAAGTTTTAGCTTTCGTAAGTTATTGATTTCTTCGACCGTTAGGTCATTTTTTCCGTCGACCCATAGAAGAAACGCTTGAGAATCAATGATTTTTCGTCGAGGCGAGCGAACCTACGGCGAACCCTCAGCGAAGTATCGACGTTGTTCGCCGAAAGCGACAAAAAAATCCCCATACCATTCCGTTGGACCGTCCAGATGGGGGTATGGGGATTGAGGTTGAAAGTGTATTGCTTAATCCTTTTTGCGGACATTGGCCTCCAGGTGCTTACGCACGAGGCGCTTGATTTCAAGTGTGCGGGCTTCCAGTTGACTCTGTTTCTCTGGCTTGTACAAATCGGCATACTGTATCTTGCCCAATGAGATATTGGGTTTCTTGAGGTTGCCGTTGACATCCACCGACAGGCGGGCGGGCAGCGGGCATTTGAGCAGCTCTAGGTGATAGTTGCAGTCGCCCACGAGGGTGTGGCGTCCGCCGATGCAGAGCTGGTAGTTGTGCAGGTTGAGCAGGAAGGGGTAGACAATGATTTCTTTGCGGAAGACCTGTGCCTCAACACTGATGCTGTCCACACCGATGTTGTTGTCTTTCTCGCGCCAGTTCTTGAATTGGAGCAGTTTGGCAATCTGAGCCAGCGAGGCATTGTCCATAATCACGAGGTCTTGGCCGCTGATGGCGGCGGCACCGATGAGGGTGGACATCTTGGGCTTATAGAAGGCATCGAGGTTGCATTCGGCAGCCAGGTGGAAGTTGGCTTTGCCTTGGAACGCCGAGAGCATAGGCACAAGCGTGTCGATGGAGGGAATCATGTCCAAGAGCTCTTCAATATGGATGTCAAGCAGATGGAAATCGAGTCCCACGAAGAGGTTGTTGACTCGGGGCGAACGGTAGACACCGGTGAGTTCCATGCGTGCCGCCTTGCAGGTGAAACCGACCTGTTCGAGGATGGCGGTGCCGTCGTTGACGGTGACCGTGCCGGCCAAGTCGTTGAGGTCGTTGCCGAAGGCCACGCAGCGGTTGATATGGGTGTTGAACTTAACATCGACATCCTTGGGCACGATGAAGGGGTTGGCCTCCTTGGGCACATTGTCCTCCACACGCTGCTGGGCAAGGGTGTCTTCATCGGTGCCCATGCCGCTGAGGATATTCATGAGTTGGTCAATATCGGCATACTTGGAGGTGAAGCTGAGGTCGCCGGTGAGCATCTGGGTATGGTTCATCCAGTTCTCCAGTCCGTAGACCTTGCCCCTGAGGTGATAGTCGGAAACGCCCCAAAGTATGTCGGCTTGGGCAATCTGGACCACCTCGGGCTTGTAGTTGAACTCGAAATCGGTAAGGCGCAGGGGGTCGCTCATGTTGGCCATGGCAAGCACTCCGCGGTGGATATCTATGTCCACATCGGGGTTCCACTGCTTCAGCACATTGTTCTGCGACTTGTCGTTCTTGACGCTGCCTTTCAATTTGAGGGTGTCGGAGTAGACCAGCATCGAATCCATTTTGGCATCCACCTTGCTAAACTTGATATTGAAGGCGGCAGCCAGGGATTGTTTCTTGTCGAGTATGTTGGGCACGCCCACCCTTATGTCGGGATCTTCCACGGAGGCTTCCAGGCCGTTGTTGAGCATTTCGACGTTCAGCTTGCCGCCCGTGATGTGGGCGCCGAGGAGTTCGGAAACTTTGTTGCTGGTTTTCTTAGTGGGCAGACTGAGTGCCACATTCAGCTTGGGCGAAACGGCATGGATGCTGTCGTACAGCACGTCCAACTTGGCAAAATTGAGCGTGCCGCTGGCCACAACTTTGTTCAGATTGAGTTTGGTGAGATTGGAGAGGCGGCTTTTGACCTTGAGGTTGGCCTTGCTGGTGCCGTTGAGTACGATGGGCATGGTGTCGGGCAGGAAAGGCCGTAGGTCGGGCAGGTTGACATCGCCTTTGATATTGGCATCCACCAGCATGTCGCCCAAGAGGTCCTGCACAGTGCCGTCGATGGCCAGGTTGGTCTTCTTTACCTTGGCCGAGAAATTGGCAATCTGCACATTAGAGGGGCCCTTGTAGGCGCTGTCGGAGGAGAGGTTGAGGTTGGCGGAGAGTTGCGCCTTTATGTCTTTGACCGGCATGGGCAGCATCTTGGGGGCCGAGAAAGAGCCTTTCTCCAACACCACGTCGGCATCAATCAACGGCAGCCGCCCGCTGGCCACCACCCCCTGTGCGGTGCCATGGATAGAGGCCTTGGCATCAACGGCCATTCCTTTGAGGCTCTTGGTGATAAAGGGGGGAAGCACTGCAAGGAGATCGGCCACCTGCCACTGGTCCACAGCGTAATGGAGGTCTACATTCATAGGCGTGGCTTCGCTAGCCAAAGCCACATCGCCCCAAAGGCCCAAATCGTAGCCAACCAGGCTCAGGCAGGTCTTATCGCCCAAAGTGACTGTTTTGTTGTCGAGGTTGGCGTGGAACGGAAGGTTGAGGGAGAGCAAGTCTTTGCGTGACTGCTGCATGGCTTCGGTGGTATAGTGCTGGCCGCCCATGACGAAATCGCCGTTGGGTACGGAAAGTTTCAGTTTTCCGTTTAAATCATTGGTGCGTCCCTTACCGTCGAAGGAGAGGGCTACCTTGTCGAGATTGGCATAAATCTTTTCTGCACCCACGCTGTCGAGCATGTGCACCACTACCTGCGCCAAGTCCATGGACATGTCGGCATCCAACTGAGAGTCGAGCAGCGAGCCTTTGAGGCCTAAATCCACATCGGTCACCTGTGCCAGCATGTTTTGTTTGAGATTGCAGTACTGCGCCGAAAGGTCATTCACAGTGATTTTCTCCAGCTGGATGTTCTGGGGCAGACTGGAGGAAGATTCCTCAGCGGTGGTGTCGTCTTCGCTCGGCTTGAAGATGCTCAGGTTGCTCCAGCCGTCGGGGGCAGTATAGAGATTGGCCTGGGCCCTGTCCAGTCGCACTTGGCGCACAATGATGGAGCGGTCCTTGAGGAAGGCTTTGAGGTCGATGCCCACGGTGAGGCTGCCGATATGGGCCAGCGTGTCGTTGTGGACGGCCTTGGCGGCCAGGGTATTGCTGTCGGGCAGGGTGTAGGGATTAATCAACACCACGTTCTCCACATCTAGTCCCACATTGGGGTAGGTCTTGAAGAGGGTGAGGTCGACCTGCTCAAAATGATTTTCGCAAGTGAGGTAGTCGCCTGCCAGCTTATTGACGATGGAGGTGAGGCGTGCCGGCGTGAAAATCAGCCAGCAGGCCACCACAACGACGATAATCACCACCCCCAACAGAGAGCCAAGGGTGATGAGTGCAATCTTCCAACCTTTTTTCATAGAAACTATTTCTTTATGAACGTTCTGGAATTGCCATAGAGGTCCTTCCAGGTGAATGAGGTGGCACTTTGGGCTGTGAAGGAGTAGTCGTAGTAGGCGTGCTGCCCCATCTCGCCATACAAGTCAATCTGCAACTGGTTGTTCTTCACCTCCCAGTTGAACTTGGTGCCTTCGCCTTCCTGCACATCTTCGGACTCGTCCCAGGTCTCGCCCTTGTAGATGCTGTCTGTAGCGTCAAATCCATCGAAACGCCAAAACTCGCGGGTGTTGTCCATTGCATACCACGTGCCGACCAAGAGGTCCTCATCAATATTGATGGCGATAGTCTCGGGCTGGCAGCTGGTCAGGCAGAACGAGCCCACCAAAAAGGCCAATAGGAGGCCCAAAAAACGTTTTCTATTCATCGTCATCCACCACATAAACATCACGATAGGTGCGGCCCACGCCGTCGTAGTCGAGACCGTAACCCACAATAAAATCGTTGGGTATTTCCTTACCCACATAGTCCACCTTGAAATCCTCCTTGAAGTTGCCAGGCTTATAGAAGAAGGTGCAGATGGCAATGCTGGCGGGTTCAAGTTTCTTCAGTTCTTCCAGCATGTACTTCATGGAGAGGCCGCTGTCGACAATGTCCTCGACGATAATCACGTCGCGGCCCTTGCACTTCTCGGGGAAGCCAAGGATTTTCTTCACCTTGCCGGTGCTGCTCATACCGTCGTAGGAGGAGTAGCGCACAAACGACACCTCGGCATCAAATTCGATATAGCGGGTTAGGTCGGCCACAAAAAGATAGCTGCCCGTGAGGACTGGGCAGAGGATGGGTTTCTTGTGCCTATAGTCATGAGAAATCCTGTCTGCCACAGCCTTTACACATTTCTGTATCTCGGATTCGGGCATATACATTTTGAAAATTCTGTCTTTAACCTGGATTTTTTCCATAATCGTATCGGTTTAGTATATATATCAAATTATAGAGGCTGCCCGCAGGCTGCCACATCACAACTCTTCGTCGCGCTCGGCACTGTCCAGTGCCAGACGGAAACCAAAGAAACTGTAGCCATAGTCGGGCAAATACCAACTGCGCTCAAAGACACTGCATCCCCAGGTGGGGCTGTTGAAACAACCACCTCTTAGAATTCGGTTCTCGCCTGTCTTGGGGCCTTGGGGGCTGGTTTGTGGTTGGGCAGTATAGGACTCCATCCAATCGCTGCACCACTCCAGCACGTTGCCCGCCATATCGTAGAGGCCCAATTCGTTTGGTTTCAGCCGACCGACGGGATGGCTGTGCCCACCGCTGTTCATGGCCGACCAGCAGACCTCCCACACCTGGCTGCGGACACCGGGGTAAACCGTGCCACGGCTGCGGTTGCCTCCACGGGCGGCGAACTCCCATTCGGCTTCGGTGGGCAGGCGGAACCGGTAGCCTGTTATCTGGCTGAGACGGGCTATGAAAATCTGCACATCGTTCCACGACACCTGCTCTACGGGCAGGCTGTCGTTGCCTATCCATTTGGAGGGATTTTCGCCCATGACGGCAGTCCAGAGGGCTTGGGTCACCTCAAATTGGCCGATATAATAATTGTTGAGGGTCACCTTGTGGGTGGGGATTTCGTCGGAGTAGGTGTTTTTCTCGCCCCGAGGGCGGGTGCAGCCCATGACGAAACTGCCTCCCTCGACAGGCATCATGCGGAAAGGCAAACTGTCCACATATACCAACAAGGCCCCATCGTCCACCTCTACCAAAAAGGAGAGGGACGACGAATCAATGCCTTGAATTTCGGGCAGACGGAAAGCCGTAATGGTGAGGCTGTCGCCGGGCTTGACTCCCTTGCCCACGGCACCTTCGAGCCCTTGGAGGGGTTGGGTGTAAGGACCGCCATCAATGGCCACCCGCACGCAGATGTCGGCCTGGCGGTCAAGACCGTAGGTAATAGTCAATGAGTCGCCCTTGATGCTAAACGAGTGTTGAACAATCTGCTGGGCACTTAGAGAAGCACAGCATAACAGCAACAGACTTATGGCAACCAAGCGTCTCACAACAATAAGACTAGGTTATGCATTCATATGAGCATCACTCCAGGCCTCGGGGTTCTTGCGCCAGTTGGCAAGCGACTCCTGGTCCGAAGGACGGATATAGTCTTCCTTGCAGGCTACCTCCAAGAGAGAGTCATAGTTGGTGAGGGTGTGCAGCTCTACGTCGGCCTCGGCAAAGTTCTTGACAGCCACGTCCAAACCGTAGGTGAAGATGGCGGCCATGCCTTTCACTATGCAGCCCTTCTCGCGCAAGGCGTTGACGGCAATCAGACTGCTCTTGCCTGTGGAGACGAGGTCTTCAATCACCACCACGGTCTGTCCGGCATGAATTTCGCCCTCAATCTGGTTGGTGAGTCCGTGGGACTTGGCTTCGGAACGCACGTAAACAAAGGGAAGACCCAACTCCTGTGCCACCAAGGCTCCTTGGGCTATGCCGCCAGTGGCAACACCGGCAATGACATCGATGCCGCTCCAGGTATTGTTGATAACCTCAACAAAGCTCTGGCGTATGAAAGTGCGGATTTCGGGATAGGAAAGAGTGACGCGATTATCGCAATAAATAGGCGATTTTCGACCCGAAGCCCAGGTGAAAGGATTCTCGTTGTTAAGCTTTATTGCTTTGACTTGCAGTAGAAAAGTGGCCATCTGCAGGGCCATGTTGTCAGTTGTAATCATACGGCAAAGATACAATTTTTTTTTATATTGAAAAAATAATTTTGCAAACAACGCCGTTATAGTGGGCGTATGAAGCAGATGACCATTTCTTTCAACGATCACACTATCCATTTCCGCGACCACCGCCAAATGGCCACAGTCGGGGTGCCAACCGGATTTGTAGTCATGGACGACAACAGCCTTCCAGTTTGTTTCGACCGCCTCAAACAAGGGGCCGACATATGGGTGTGGTACAGTCATGATTTCAGACAGATAGTCGATTACTGCATGAAAAACTACACCTTTGTGAGGGCCGCAGGCGGCGTGGTGGAGACACCACAGTCCGAGGTACTGCTCATTCAACGGGCAGGCCGCTGGGACCTGCCCAAGGGGATGGTCGAAAAGGGCGAGACCCTCACACAGGCCGCCCTGCGCGAAGTGCAGGAGGAGACTGGCATTGAGCAACCATCCATAGGGGACTTGATTGCCAAGACCTACCATATCTATGACTTGTACGGCGGCTGGCACCTCAAGCAGACCAGTTGGTACCGCATGACCACAACTGAAAAACAGCCCACCCTCCCCCAGCAGCAAGAAGGCATCACCGCGGCCGTATGGGTGTCGCACGAAGAATGCCTGCGACTGCTCAACCAATCATTTGCCAGCCTGCGGATGGTGGCACAAAAAATCAGCAACTTATGGCCAAAGAACTGAATCCTTATCAAATAGCCCTTACCCAAATAGCGGGTTTGGGACCCAAAAGCATTCGGCAGCTGATGGGGCTTTGCGATGGTCCTGAACGGCTTTTCGCTATGAGCCACGCTCAGCTGAAAGAAATCTTCCCGCGCCATCCTGGCATCGTCAGCTCCATAGAGAGCAAAAGCACCCTGCGGCAGGCTGAAAATGAGATTCCAAACCTTAAGAAATATGGAATTGAGACAGTATTCTATACAGAAGACGACTATCCCCAACGCCTCAACGAGGTTGGCTGCGAAGACACCCCAATACTGCTATACCGAATGGGATCGTGCACACTCAACCCCCACCATTCCATAGCGCTGGTGGGTTCTCGAAAATGTACCGACTATGGGCGTTCCGTCACATTCCGCCTAGTGAAGGAGTTGGCAGCCGACAAACCGGTCATTGTAAGTGGGCTAGCCTATGGCATAGACACGGCAGCCCACACGGCAGCCGTCGAGAATGGACTGCCCACCATTGCTGTGTTGGGCCACGGGCTGGACACCATCTATCCCAACCAGAACCGCCCCCTTGCCAGACGTATTCTGGAACAAGGCGGCGCACTGGTGACAGAGTACCCGCTAGGGACTGATATTCAACCTGCTTTCTTTCCCGCCCGCAACCGCATTGTGGCCGCCCTATCCGATGCCACGGTGGTGGTAGAGTCGGCCGAACGAGGCGGGGGCCTTATCACTGCCAATATCGCCAACGGCTATCACCGCGAGGTATTTGCCGTGCCCGGCCGGTTGGACGACCCTGGGTCGGAGGGGTGCAACAACCTTATCGTGAACAACAAAGCCATCATGCTGCGCAACGCGGGCGACCTCTATTTCCAGATGGGCTGGAAGTACGCTATGGCCAAGGCCCGCCAAAAAGAGCAGCAGCAAGAGCTCTTTGCCTCCCTTAAAGGGGACGAACAGAAAGTGGTCAACTTGCTCCATGACAACCGTGAGATGACCCTTGATGAAATGAGCCAGAAGTGCGACCTCTCTCTCCCCAAAATTGCTTCCATTTTGATGGAATTGGAACTAAAAAAGGTCATTCGATGCCTTCCGGGGAGGATTTACAAGTTATCATAAATCAAAGTTTTATTACTTTTTTATTTACAAAAATATCTTTATTTGCGAATAAAATCGTATCTTCGCAGATTGAAACTTTTTTAAACATTCACCCAAGAAGAAGAAAAAAACGACATACATGAAAGAAGCTATCAAAGGAAAAATCTCTCAAATCATCGGTGCAGTTGTCGATGTGACTTTTGATGACGGCACAGCATTGCCCGACATTTATGATGCCCTCAAGGTGGTACGTCCGGACGGCACCGAAGTGGTGCTGGAATGCCAGCAGGACATTGGCGAGAACACCATGCGTGCAATTGCCATGGACAGCACCGACGGTCTGCAGCGCGGCACCGAGGTGGTCTCTTTGGGAGGCCCCATTACCATGCCCGTGAGCGAGAATATCAACGGCCGCCTCTTCAATGTCATTGGCAAAGCCATAGACGGTATGCCCGACCCCGCCTATGAGAAACGCTACAGCATCCATCAGGACCCACCCAAATTCGAGAACCTTGCCACCAGCCAAGAGGTGCTCTTCACCGGCATCAAGGTCATTGACCTCATCCAGCCCTTCCTCAAGGGTGGTAAGATTGGTCTTTTCGGCGGTGCCGGAGTGGGCAAGACCGTGCTTATCCAGGAACTCATCAACAATATTGCCAAGAAATACTCAGGCATGTCCGTCTTCACCGGAGTAGGTGAGCGCACCCGCGAGGGTAACGACCTACTGCGCGAGATGATTGAAGCCGGCGTTATCAACTATGGACCCGAATTTGCCAAAAGCATGGAAGAGGGCAGTTGGGACCTCAGCAAAGTGGACATGCAGGCCGTGAAGGACTCTAA
>DFDY01000148.1 GCA_002368955.1 Bacteroidales bacterium UBA3816 | reverse complement strand
CGCGCTCTCAATCCATCAGACTTTGGGTCTTTACGACAATTCCGCTCTCTTCTAGTAGAGCGCGTGCCTCCGGCACGCGGCTGCGCATATCAGGGCTTACTACATTGTCGTTATTCGAAGGCTCTCTGAGCGGGGGTGTGGCGTTTGGGATGTGGGGCGGTTGTGGGTTTGATGCGGTTGGAAGGCGGGTGCACTGCCTGAGTGGCATCTGCGGGGGTGCTCTTTCCGCTGAGATAGAGGCTATTGGACTTCTTGTTCTTAATGGCAAGAAGGCTTTCGGTCGTGGCAATGGGTACGGAGGGGAAGGGGCATGGATTTGGGATGGCGGAAAGGCCACCAGAAGGTGTGGGGAGGGCAGATGGGGCGAAGAAAAGTGACGGCAATGGCGTGTGAAAAGAAAAAAAGTTGTATTTTTGCATTTTGAATTGTCCCCGACTGTGGCCCGTCGCCCTTGGCGTGGAGCTGTGGCTGCGGAGGCGAAGTGATTGAACTAAAAGGTTGAAATGGAAGGCAAAGAGACAGACTTTTTTGGTAGGACTGAGCTGCTGATGGGCGGCGACTATATGCGAAACCTCTCTCGGGTGCGAGTCATTGTGTTTGGCGTGGGTGGCGTGGGGTCGTGGTGCGTTGAGGCCTTGGTGCGCTCGGGCGTGCGGCGAATCACTCTGGTGGACAGCGACCAGGTGTGCGCCAGCAATGTCAACCGCCAACTGATGGCCACCAGCAAGACGTTGGGCAGGCTGAAGGTGGATGTCTTGAAACAACGTCTGCTGGAAATTAACCCCGCTGCCGAGGTGGAGGCCCTGCCGATGGTATATCAGAAAGAAACCGCTGAGCAGTTTCATCTGGAGCAGTATGACTATATAGTGGATGCCATAGACTCGCTGAAGGACAAGATATGCCTCATCTTGCAGGCGACGCGGCTGATGCGTGAGTGCCGACATGTGACCTTCTTCAGCTCGATGGGGGCGGCCCTGCGCATCGACCCATTGGCCGTGAGCAAGGCGGAGTTTTGGGAGGTGCAGGGTGACCCGCTGGCACGCATGTTGCGCAAACGGTTCAAGTCAATGCACGAGTATCCGGCGCACAAATTCCTTTGCGTCTACAGCACCGAGCTGCCTAGGGAGAATAGGGGCGAGGCTATTGCACCGGAAAGCGTCGGGGGGCCGGCTGCCAAGGTCCGCATCAATGGCACGATGGCAGCGGTGACCATGACTTTCGGCGTGGTGTTGGCCTCGCTGGTGACGGCGGATGTGGAGAAAAAGATGGCCGCTGCGGCTTTGGGCAGTGAGGCTTTGTGAGGAAAAAAGCTTTTGAGCGGATTTTTTTTTGTATCTTTGCACTTGTATTATTGTAGTATATATATATTTATGCTCAGAGGTATCTTATTGTTGTCCTTATGGTTGCTGCTCCCCTGTTGGGGAGGGTGGATGCCGCTGAGAGCCCAAGCGGTGACCGACTCGAACTGGGTGGAGGCGGTGAAGACGGTGTCGCTCTACAAGAACGGGGTGGATTTGGAACCGCCCGTGATGGTCTTGGGGAGTGCCGACCGGCTGTTGCTGCGGTTCGACGTGCTGGGAGCGGAGACGGACAACTACCGCTACCGCATTCGCCACTGCGACCGTCACTGGCAGGTGGACGACATGGAGCCGTATGAGTATGTGAACGGCTTTGAGGAGGGGCCGGTGGAAAACTGGGCCAGCTCCTTCACCACCCTGCAGCCCTATGTCAACTATTATCAGTATATCCCCTCGCAGCACAGCCAGTTGCTCCTCTCGGGCAATTACGTGCTGTATGTCTTCCCGCAGGACTATCCGGACAGCATTCTCTTCACCCGCCGTTTTTGTGTGACGGAGGAGTCGGTGAAGACGGGTGCCGTGGTGGCCCCCCCCTACGACAACGGCGCCATCTTTGAACGGCGGGAGGTGGACGTGGCCGTGGAACCGAACAACGACTATCGTGGCGACCCGCTGCCGCCGATGATGAATCAGGACTTCTTCCATGTTGTGGTGCAGCAGAATGGCCGTCTGGACAATATGCGCGAGTTGCGTTTCGGCGGCTTTGACCGCGGTGCTTTGGGATTTAAGAATCATCCCGAGAATATTTTCAACTGCGGCAATACGTTCCGCTATTTCGACATCAGCAATATTCGCACGGCCATGTACAACGTGGTGCACATTGAGGAGTATGGAGGCGAGTGGTACGCCCTGCTGAAACCGTTGGAGGACCGCTCCGACAAGGTGTTTCAGAAAGAGACGACCCTCAACGGCGGCATGAAGGTGAATGTGTGGGACCGCACCAACAAGCAGACCGAGGCCGATTACGTATACGTGAATTTTCTGCTGCCGAGGCAGTATCCTTTCCTCAACGGGAACATTTATGTGGTGGGCGACCTTACGCAGTGGCACATGGACGAGCGCAGCCGCATGGAGTATGACGTGGAGAAGAAGGCCTACCGCCTACGCCTGCACCTGAAGCAAGGTTATTATGCCTATCAGTTGCTGTTTGTGCCGGTGGGCGAGCGGGAGGGGCAGACCGCCGTGCTGGAGGGCGACCACTACGAGATGACCAATACCTACAGCGTGTATGTCTACTACCGCGCCCACAACGACCGCTATGACCGGCTGGTGGGATATGTGAGGAAATAACAACACTGGACCAATACAAATTAATCGATACAATGAAAAGACAGATTCTTATCCTACTGCTGATTGTGCTGACTGCTGCCGCCTCGGCCGCCCCAGTCTACAACATGCCAGCCATACGCATACAGCCTAACGGCGACACCCTGCGCTGCTGGGTGTCGGGCGACGAGTTTTTCCACCGGTTGCACGACGCCGAGGGCTACACCATAGTGCAGGACGTGCAGACGGGGCAATATGTCTATGCCACTCTGGAGAAGGGCGTGCTGGTGCCCACAGCCTATGTGCCCGGCAGGGTCAACCCCGCCCAGATGGGGCTGCGCCCCCATCTGATGCCGAGTAAAGAGGAACTGAGCCGACTGCATCACCTGTGGGACATTCCGGAGGAGTACCGCCTGCCTGAGCCTAAGACCTCGGGCATCAACCACGGCACCCTGAACAACGTGGTCGTCTTCATCCGCTTCCACGACGATTCGGTCTGCATGGACAACTCGTTTGCCACCGTCAATGCCATGTTTAACGACAGCACGCCCGGGGCAGTCTCCATGTACAACTACTTCAAGACGGCCAGCTACAACAATATCCGCATCCCCACTGTCTTCTGTCCGCAACCGGCGGACACGGTGGTTTTGTCCTATCAGGATGGGTTCGACCGCAGCTACTATACGCCCTACAGCGCCACCAACCCTAATGGGTATCAGGACCACGACCAACGCCGCAGCCGCGAGATGACGTTGCTGACGAATGCCGTCAACTGGGTGAACGCCAACTGCCCGGTGGACAGCAGCCTCAATCTGGACATGGACGGGGACGGCTATGTCGACAACATTTGCTTTGTGGTCAGCGGCACCTACACGGCTTGGAACGACCTGCTGTGGCCTCACAAATGGAGTCTGTATCAGGATTGGGTCTATATCAACGGCAAGCGGGTGTACAACTATAATTTCCAACTCGCGGGGTCGGGCAGCCATTATTTCAGCGTGAGCACTTTCTGCCATGAGATGTCCCACACCCTGGGCTGTCCGGACCTGTATCACTATAACAACTATACCGATGTGACCCCTGCGGGCAGTTGGGACCTGATGTGCAGCAACCAGACGCCTCCGCAACAGACCAATGCCCTCTTCAAATTGATATATCTGAACTGGTTCGACAGCATCCCGGAGATAAAAGACTCGGGACGCTACACCTTGCAGTCGCTGGGCACGGGGCCCAACCACGCCTGTAAGATTGCTGCGCAGGCCCCGCACCAGTGGTACATATTGGAATACCGCAACATAGCCGACACCTTTGATTCCTCCCTCCCCAACCGCGGCATGTTGATTTGGCGCTACAACGACTCGCCAATAGCCCGCAACTCCAACTTCAACAATGCAGACACGGTGCACGAGCTGTGGCTTTTCCGTCCCGACAGCCACAACGACACGATGGTTGGGCAGGTCAGTGCGGCCGCTTTTGGTCTGGAGGGGCGCAACACCTTTAGCGCGGAGTGCGGCAATGTGGCCACGGCATCCAATCCCTATCCCTATCTCTGCAATGGTCAGGCAGACACCTCCTTCAGCCTCACCGACATAGAGGTGAGCGACGACCAACAGACGGTTAGTTTCACCTTCACGCCTTACCCCATTGAGTGCGAGGCTGTCACCCATTTCCCCGACACCATGGACTTCGAGTTTGGCAACACCCGCTGCTGGACCTTTGTTTCGGCCTCAGCCGCCAATGCCGCCGGAGCCCATGTCTGCTCAGCCGAAAGAATAGGCGGCATATACTTCTTCCCGCACATGGGTGAATACCAGTTCCGTTTTTGCGGCCTCAACTATGCCCCCGATTATAACCAGTATCTCATCTCGCCTCAGTTGCAGCCCGCCAATCCGCTGCACATGGTCTTCTATTACAGCAAGACATCCTTTGCCTCTGAGCATTTTAAGGTGAAATATTCCACCACAGGCAACGACACGGCCGACTTCACCGAAACGCTGGCCGATGTCACTGTGAACACCAGCGACTGGCACTGCTGTGATCTGCTGATACCCGAAACGGCCAAATATGTGGCCATCAACTATTGCTCCAGATTTAAATATTACCTCTATATCGACGACATCACGCTCAGCGACACCTTGCAAAACGCAGTTATCCGGGACACTACCTATATCCACCTGACCGACACGGTCTATTACAACATTCAGGACACGGTGTCGGTAACGGTCTATGACACGCTTTTCACCAGTCCGGACTACTACCAGGTGCTGGTCTACCCCAACTTCCCCGAGAGGGGCTTGGTGTCCGGCAACGGCATTTTCCCCCGAGGCACGCAGTTGGAGATTGCCGCCATGGCCAAGGCGGGCTATTCCTTTGAGGGGTGGACCGACGGCAATCGCGACAATCCGCGCAGGCTTTTGGTCGACAGCGAACTGCTGGTCGGGGCCATTTTCGTACCCGAAGGTATCGCCCAGCCCGAAAGGACCAAGACCACCTATGTCCACGACACTATCTATATCCGCGATACCCTCTGGCTGCCCACCGCTATCCACGACACGGTGGTGAACTATGTGCACCAGCCGTTCTATGTAGACACTACTACCTATTATACGCTGACCGTCCTCTCGGACGACACAGCCAAGGGCATAGCCGCAGGCAGTGGCCGTTTCCCCAAAGGGGCGACGGTGGAACTGGGGGCATTGGCTCGGCCAGGATTCCGCCTCTGGCATTGGGAAGACCTCAGCCACGACAATCCCCGTAAGGTGACCGTGACTGACAACATGACCCTAAAGGCCTACTTTATCAATGAAGGGGCCGAAGGTATCGCCCCCGTCGACCAGAGCGGAGTGAAAATCTATGCCCAGGGCAACGCCATTGTCGTGGAGGCCCCTGCAGGCGAGCGGGTGACCGTATATAATGTCTTGGGCCAGCAGGTCTACCAGACTGCGGCTGTCGGCGGGGTGGCCCGTGTTGCCTCCTTGCGACAGGGCCTCTATCTGGTGAAAGTGGGCTCCCGTGCTGCTCAAAGGGTGGTAGTGCTGGGCAGTGAACTATAATGATTATCCAACTATCCAAAAACACAAATAATGTCAAAAGTATACATAGAGACATATGGCTGCCAGATGAATTTTGCCGACAGCGAGATTGTGGCCTCGCTGCTGCAGAAGGAGGGCTACACTATTGCCACCGAACTGGCCGAGGCCGACTATGTCCTAATCAATACCTGCGCTATTCGTGACAATGCCGAGCAGCGCATTCGCAAACGGTTGCGCGAACTGCGTGCCCAACAGCAGCATAACCCCAGGCTTAGAATCGGTATTCTGGGCTGCATGGCCGAGCGGCTGCAAAGCCAGCTGATGGTGGAGGAAGAGAATGTCAGTTTTGTGGTGGGTCCCGATGCCTACAGGCGGCTGCCCGAACTGCTGGCCCAGGTGCGTCGGCAGGGAGTGAAGGCTGCCGAGACCGAGCTGAGCACCACCGAGACCTATGCCGACATAGAGCCCGTGAGGCTCAACAGCAACGGCATTTCGGCCTATATCTCCATCATGCGCGGCTGCCAGAACTATTGCGCCTACTGTGTGGTTCCTTATACCCGCGGACGCGAACGCAGTCGCGACCCCGAGACCATCGTGGCCGAGGCCCGCAGCCTTTGGCAACAGGGCTACAAAGAGGTCACTCTTTTGGGTCAAAACGTGAACTCCTATCGTTGGAAAGAGGGCGAGACGGTGGTGGGTTTTCCCGAACTGATGCGCCGCGTGGCGGAGGTGAGCCCCCGTTTGCGGGTACGTTTTGCCACCTCCCATCCCAAAGACCTCAGCGACCAGCTGCTAGAGGTGATGGCCAAGTATGACAACATTTGCAAGTGCATCCATCTGCCCGTGCAGAGTGGCAGCGACCGTATGCTGAAACTGATGAACCGCCACTATGATTCGGCTTGGTACTTAGACCGCATTGCGGCTATTAGGAGGTATATGCCCGACTGCTCCATCACCACCGACGTGATTGCCGGTTTCTGCTCCGAAACCGAGGAGGAACACCAGATGACGCTGGAGATGTTCCGCAAGGTGAGGTACGACTATGCCTATATGTTCAAGTTCTCCATGCGCCCCAACACCTATGCCGAAAAACACCTTGTCGACGACATTCCAGATGAGGAGAAGACCCGCCGATTGGAAGAAATTATCGCCCTGCAGGGCCAGATTGCCTTGGAGAATAACCAGCGCGAGATTGGCAAGACCTATGAGGTGCTGGTGGAGGGCGAATCGCATCGAAGCAAAGCCCAGCTCTTTGGCCGCAACAGCCAGAACAAAGTGATTGTCTTTGACCGGCATGACGTGCAGCCCGGGCAGTATGTAAATGTGAAAGTGGTCCGCTGCACTGCTGCCACCCTCATTGGCGAACTGGTTGGCGAACAATCTGCACAATAAAAAACAGAACCTGTCGTTATTAGTTGATATGAATAAGGAATTCTTTGAAAACCACCCTCTCGTCAAGCATCTTCTCTACATGCTTGGCGTGTCGATTGTAATTGTGATATTGGCCTTCTTGTTCATCAAGATGGTGGCCCGGCAGGGCAAGGAGTATGAGCTGCCCGACTATCGCGACGTGGCCCTTGAGCAGATGAAGAAGGACAACCCCTACCATCTGGAATTTGTGGTGATAGACTCGGTCTATGATGCCGAGAAAGAAGGGGGCATAGTGCTGATGCAGGACCCTTTGCCCGGCACCATGATTAAGACCCACCGCAAGGTGTATATCACCGTGACCACCTTTGCCCCGTCCGATGTGGTGCTGCCCGAACTGTCCAACATGACCGTCCGCAGTGCCGTCTCGGCCCTGGAAGCCGCTGGTTTGCGCTGTGGCAAGCTGCGCTTCGTTGACAGCCCCTACCGCAATGTTATTCTGGAGTCTACCTGCAAAGGCAAGATGGTCTATGCCGGTGAGAAAATGAGTTCCGGCGAGGTGGTGGACCTCACCGTGGGCATGGGCGAGACCCCCAAAGGTACCCGCGTACCCTTTGTCATCGGACAGGCCCCCGCCAAGGCGCGCCGAGGCATCCTTTCGGCCTCACTGAATGTGGGACAAGAACATTTCGAGGGTGTCACCGACCGGAACCAGTGCGTGTGCTACAAACTCAGCCCCGACTATACCGGTGTCACCCGCTTCCCCTTGGGGACCTATGTCGACGTGTGGTACTGCGATGCAACTGAGGCCGACGTGGAGCGCATCATCTCCAACTTCCAGGTTGACTCCTCTCAGATTTTCCAAACCGAGTTTGACAGTCCCGAAGATGAATACGACCCCTATTTTGACGAGCCTGACCCCGGCTTTGACGATGGCTGGGACTGGTAGGATAGATTTGCAGTTATGCGGCGTAGTTTATTTTTCATAGGATTTCTCTTGGCAGTGCTTACCACCTCGGCACAGGAGGTGCTCATGCCCTTGCGCCACCAGCAGCCTTTGCATGCCAAGGACGCCACACTCCTCACGCTGCCCTTCTTCGACGACTTCTCCGCTCCGGCCATTTCTTTCGGCCAGTGGGATTTGGGTGGAGCCTATGTCAATCAGGGCTATGCCCCATTGCCCCCCACCGTGGGCATGGTCACCCTTGATGCCTTTGATGCCGAGGGTGAACTTTACCCTACCGCTCTGGGCCAGACTTTTGGTGGTGACACGTTGACTTCCTATCCCATCCGGCTGGATTCGATTTTCACTCCTTATCCGCGCAAGCTCACAGCCGACGACTCTGTGTATATCAGCTTTTTCTATATGCCCGGCGGTGGCTACGGCAATATGTGGGAGCGGGTGGGCGATGTCCCCGAAGAGGGCGACTCACTGGTGCTGGAATTCAACGTCCCGGGCGACACCGTCTGGCACCATGTTTGGGAAAGTTGCGGACAACAGGCCGATTCGCTCTTCGCCCATAGCGGCAACTACTGGCAGTTTGTCAACCTCCATATCGCCGACCCCCGCTATCTGCAAAAAGGCTTCCGTTTCCGTTTCAGAAACCATTGCAGCCTCGACAACGTCTCCAAGAGAGGCCTCCTCAGCAATGCCGACCAGTGGAATATTGACTATGTCCATATTGCAGCCGACCGCAGCTATCTTGATTCCATCTCACGCGATGTGGCTTTTGTCAATCCTGCCCCTTCGCTCCTCAAGCACTATCAGGCCATGCCGGCCAAACAGTATGTCCCGTCTGAAATGAAGGACTCCCTGGCCCTCACCATCGCCAACCTCTATTCCGACGAGTTGGCCATCAATTACGGCTACACCATTCGCAACCAACAGGGCGAGGCGGTCCACACCTATGTCGGTGGATTTGAGAATGCCCCGGTCTATTGGCGCGGCCATCAGTATCAGACGGCCCCCGTCCATGCCCGCCCTGAATTGCGTTACGCTTTCCCCATGGATATGCAGGCCCCGGCGGTCTATACGGTCGTTCATGGCTTGCGCGAAGGCGTCAGCGGCGATGCCCACACCCAGAACGACACCGTGCGCTTTGTTCAGACCTTCGACAACTACTATGCCTATGACGACGGCACCGCCGAGAACGGCTATGGCATCACTTCCACCAGTTCGCGGGTGAGGCTTTGCTGCCAGTTCAACCTCAATGTCGAAGACACCCTTACCGCCCTCAACCTCTATTTCAACCGCACCCTCAACGACGAGAATGAGGAGATTTCCTTTTACCTCACCGTGTGGGACGATGCCGGAGGCCGTCCCGGCAACATCATCTATCAAGACCAGGAGCGGCGAAGGCCTCTCTTCCGCGGCCTCAACCAGTTTGTGCGCTACGAGTTAGAGGAGCCTCTGGTTTGCAGTGGCACGGTTTATATTGGGCTCGAACAGACCACTGCCGATTATATCAATCTGGGTTTCGACCGCAATAACGATGCCTCCAACCGCATCTTCTTTCTTACCAGTGCCAACTGGCAGACCAGCATCCTCCGCGGGGCCCTCATGCTGAGGCCCTATTTCGGCCAATTGCAACCCCTGTCGATTGACTCTCACATGACTCCTCAGTTCGAAGTCTATGCCCAAAATGGCCGCATCACCATCACCCTGGGTCAGCCGGGGACAGTGGCTGTCTTCGACCTCATGGGGCGTGTTGTCTATCGGGCCTCCAGTGCTGGCCCCCAATCTCAAATTATCACCCCATCGCTCCCGGGAGGTGTCTATCTGGTCAGGGTAGGTTCCTGCCCAGCCAAAAAAGTAGTAGTCCTATGAACCAAGAAATAGAAGAACTCCAGCTCCAAGGCGACTCCGAACTGTACGAACATCACCGCATCACCGTCGACAAAGGTCAGGCCATGTTGCGAGTGGACAAGTACCTCCAGATGCGTCTGGAGGGCGTTTCCCGCACCAAGATTCAGGCCGCGGCCAAAGCAGGCTGCATTGTCGTCAACGACAAACCCGCCAAGTCTAACTATAAGGTCAAGCCCTGCGACGTCATCAGCGTGCTCCTACCCGAGCCGCCGCACGATTTCGAGGTGCTCCCTGAACCTGTCCCCTTTGACATCGCCTATGAGGACGAGGATGTGCTGGTGGTGGACAAACGCCCCGGTCTTGTGGTACACCCCGGTTACGGCAACTTCACGGGCACCCTCCTCAACGGCCTCCTCTACTATTTTCAGGACAAGAAAGGCCGTGACGGCAACCCCGTTGTGCCCTATCTGGTCCACCGTATCGACAAGGACACCTCCGGCCTGCTCCTCATTGCCAAGAGCGAGGAGGCACAGGTGGCTCTGGCCAAGCAGTTTTTCGACCATACCATAGAGCGGAAATACAATGCCTTGGTGTGGGGTGGATTTGACGAGGACGAGGGCACCGTCATAGGCAACCTGGAACGTTCCCCACAGGACCGCCGCATCATGCATGTGACCGACGACCCCGAGCGGGGCAAATATGCTGTCACTCACTGGCGTGTGGTTGAGCGTTTCGGCTATGTCACCCTGCTGGAATGTGTGCTGGAAACGGGGCGCACTCACCAAATCCGCGCCCACATGCAGCACATCGGCCACCCCCTCTTCAACGATGCGCCCTATGGCGGCAACAGGATCTTAAAAGGCACCACCTTCTCCAAGTACAAGCAGTTCGTGGACAACTGTTTCTCCCTCCTGCCACGTCAGGCCCTCCATGCCTTCATCCTAGGTTTCGAGCACCCCTCCACTGGTCAGCACATGCATTTCGAGAGTCCCATGCCCGCCGACATGTCGGCCGTCCTTACCAAGTGGCGCACCTATGCCCAAAACAGCACCTCTCTGGGTTAAGCGACCCACTCTATAGGGTGACGTTTGCCCCTAATATATCCCCACCTAATGCCGCTGCTTCTATTGTCTGAAGTAGGTCACGCATCAAGGGTTGAACTTGACCAACGTTAGTCTTAAGAAGAGCACCCTCCAGGACCTCTCTTACCCACTTTTTTTTCATTTTGTTGCCTTCCTTTACGCATTCAAATCAAAAGCGTCGGAAATTGGAGATTTCATTTTGGATAATAGTTCACTGAGAGAGTGGACATGTCTTGTTGTACCGTATTTTTGTATGCTTGCACCCATTAGGTGTAGGCTTCTAACGGTACAACGGGGTTCATCCGACGCTCCTCGTGAATGTGATAGAAGGGTCTACACCTTTCTTGTGTCCAATAGTGATTGATGGCAATGCACAACGCTTTCAGTCACAATGGCAAACACCACATTGACCAATGCCCGTGAGGCTAAACAGGATGAGTTCTATACTCAGTACTACTACATTGAACGCGAGGTAGAAGCTTACCTTGACTACAACCCCGATGTGTTCAGGGGTAAAACTGTATTGCTCCCTTGCGACGACCCCTGTGTGAAGAATCGCAAGGGGGTGTTTGAATACTTGCTGGGTGGCGAACAAGACACGAGGCTGTTGGATGTGCGCGTATTTGACGAGGCAACTAAACGGCTCGTGTACAAACGTCAGACCGAAGAGGCCCGCCGACGTGGAGTGAGCAACTGCCCACTTTGTGCCATGGGCCACGAAGCCAGGCGCACAAAGCTATGGGGCGAGAAAGAAATGGATGCCGACCATGTGGAGGCTTGGAGCCGTGGAGGCACCACATCCGAAGACAATTGCCAACTGCTATGCCTAACCCATAATCGTGCTAAAGGCAACCGATAGGATATATACTCTCTATCGGCATTTTCTGCAGTCTAACTAGCCCGGCTGGCTACCCAATGGGTGGCCAGCCGGATGAGTAGTGAGGATTACATCGAAGATCCATAGTAGGCTGTGAAGCTTGTGTCGCCGGTTACGGTAAATATCAAGATAGGGTTGGTGCTTCCGTTGTTCCATCTATCAAAGTAAATGTCAATGGGGTCAAAGCTGTAGAATGAGGCATCGAGTTTGACCAAAGCTCCTAGTGGATAGTAGCCAGCTCCGGAGGCGTTGGTTGAGACACGATACAGTCTGGGTGCTGGGTCGGGGGTGTTGGTATATTTGAAATACTCTGTCGTATTGCCGATAGAGCATTTCTTAGTATAGCTGCCATCGTAGGTGTAGCCATAGTTAGTATGGCTTTGGTTGGACTGACTGGACGTGACATTGTTCTTCGAGAGGAAACGCGGCAGCTGCGGGATTTCCATAATGTCGACCAAAAGCAATCCATCGACAGGGGCGAAGGTGGACTGGTGGTTGTCATAGGTATATTGCCATGTTTCACCATTGTCTTGGGTTATATCGGTTACGTTGCCATCCCTCCAAGTGAAGGTGTAGGTTTCCCGTTCGGTCGAGATGGATGCAATTTGTTTGTTGTCGTCGAAGTTTATGGTGTACAGCACATAGTTTTCACCAGTATCATAGTCCCTAATTATCAGTTGCCCGCTATTTGTACCGTTCCAGCAGAATTGTTTCACCTCTCCTTTATGGCCATCGTCGGTATATTCGTAGAAGGAGTAGGTGGAGTCTTCATGATAATTGAATGTATAATACTTTTTTTTACTTACGCCGTTATATTCTATTCCTTTCAGGCGGTTCCCATCCCAATCAAATTCCCAGTTCTCCACCTCTCCGATTGAACCGGTCATGCCGTAGGCAATTAGATATATGCGGTCTTTGTATCGGTCAGAGTTGTACTCATAGGTGTATTGGGTCCACTTCTCTATTTTTGGCTCACCTAGGGTAATTTCATTCGGGTTTTTGTGTTGGAATCCTTGTGTGGGAAAGGTTTCAAGGTCGTTTTTTTCTGTGCAGGCGGCCAGCAGCGTAAGGGTTGCCAACGCCACCAGCAGTTGGCGATGTTGTAATGTTTTCATATTTTACTGCCCTGATTCGTGTCGGGCACAACTGTTGCCGTTTGGCCCGAAACGTTTGATTTACTGTGCAAGAAAGTGGAGCCTTCCATTGTTGACCGTGGTGGCTGCTGTGTGGGGATACCAAGTGGCAGACAGTCGGTACGTAATGCATCTTTCTTGGCAAATTGATGATTCAATTTGCGACTGCAAATATACGAATAATTTTTGATTGGGAATGAAATTTTTTTGAAAGCCTACAAATCAGAGAAGAAGAATGGATGGGTTAATACTCCCACATGTCGATGGAGATGTTCATAATTTCTTCTTCTATTCGCTGGGATTCGAGGAGGGCGTCTTCACCGGTGAGGTAGTCGTGGATAGCTCGGTTGTAGACGTTGTCCTCGCGAGTGATGAAAGAGCTGTACATGAATGAGTTGAAAGCGTATTCCCAGGTGGGGAGATGGGTGAGGTTCTCTTGGCAGTAGGCCTCTTTTTTGGCAAAGAGTATCCGCACTTGCCATGAAAGCATCGGCACCCAGAAGAGAGTGGTGGTGCCCATATATTCGGTTTCGCCGTCGATGACTTTGTAGCGCTCTTCCATAGGGGCAAGGCCCAGTTTGCGCACTTGTATGCCACTGCGGGCACGGTCCATGTAGACGGCTTCTTTGATGGCATATTGGTAGATATTGTCGGAGGTGAACTCGTGGGGGACAAAGACGGTCATGTAGTCGGCTTCTCCATAGTCGTCATAGACTTCCATTTGCACGGTGTCGCTGCGGGTGGCGTGGTCGATGACCCGTTGGGCATCAAGTGGGATTTTCATTTCGTCGTCCTCAAAGAGTTCTATCTCACCCGCATTAATGGCATCCCATAGAACGTAGGCCAGATTTTTACGCCCACGTATGCCTTCGGGGGTGTTGGGGTAATAGATATATTGGTTGTCTTTTTCGCGCACGTCGATGATACGCCAGAGTAGTTTGCCCCAATAGACATCGGACTCGCGCACAAAGCCGTATTCCTGCGGCTTTTGTTCCCAGGTCATGGTACGCTGGTAGTAGTCGGCCGGTTGGGTCTCGACATACTGGGCCTTAACGGTCACAACGGTAACCATCCCTAGGCAGCAGAGTGCGATTATTTTCTTGGGTAGGAGCATTATAGATAGTGGTTAAAAAGTTAATAGTTAATAGTTTCGATGACGATAACTATTAACTATTAACTATATAACTATTAACTGAACGTTAGTATTCCCACATATCAGATTCGATGTCGAAGATACGCTCTTCGATGGTTTGAGATTCGAGCTGGGCATCTTCGCCAGTCAGATAGTCATGAATCTCGCGGTTGTAGACGTTGGTTTCGCGGGTGACATAGCTGTCGAAATAGCGGGAGATGAAGACTTCATCGTAGCTGCGCTCGACATTGTTGTTGTAGATGTCGTAGACATTGGTACGGGCAAAGATGTTGCGGACGCGCATGTCGTTCATCGGAATCCAGAAACGAGTTGTGGGGTTGCACTCCATTTCACCGTCAATTTCCTTGCAGTTCTCGTCCACTAGTGCCAGAGCCACGATACGGGCTTTCATTCGGGTGTCCTGCTTGTCGATGTACCAGAATTCTTTGATGTGAATCTTGTAGTAGTCGTCGGAGCTGAAGGATTTGTATTTGATGGTGTCGTGGCCTTCGTCAATAAGATCGCCATATTCATCATAGATGGGGTCGGTCATAGTGGTGTCGGCCTTGTTCAACTTGGTGTACATAAAATCCCAGTCGACGGGAATCTTCAACTCGTCGTCATCGAAAATCTCAAATTCGCCCAGGGCTGCATTGCGATAGATGAGGTATGCGAGGTTGATACGGCCTTGGTTGTTGTTGAGGCTGTCTTCGCCCTTGGGGAAATAGAAGAACTGGTTGAATTTTTCACGGAAATCAATATCGCGCCAGATGCAGGTTTCCCAAATGACATCGCTCTCGCGCAGGGCAGGGTAGGGGATGGCCTGACGGGTGGTGCTCATGGTGCGGGTGTAGAAGTTGCTCAAATTATTTTCATCATCGGGAGTGAGGATGTTCTGCGCATTGACAGACATGCCTGCGACGGTGAGGAGCATTAGGCTGAGGCCAAACAATACTTTTTTCATAATATTCAATTTTAATTCATTTATTACTTGGTGATACGGAATGTGCTGCTGACGTTTCGTTTGGAGCCATCAGGCATCTGCACGTCGAGGCTGAGGGTGATTTTGCAGCCAGGCTTTGCCTTGTTGATGTAGCTCATGATGTCGGCTGACCACTGGGCACCACGGCATTCAAGATCGGTTGCACCATTCACACGGGTGATATCGATGGTCTGCTTGATGATGGTGGGGGTCTTCATGTGGAAAGCAAATTCGGGTCCGTAACGAACAGAGGGTCCTTTCATGTTCTTTAGGTCGCCAATGGGTATGCCCTTGCCAGCCTCCACCTTGCCCATGAAAATCTTTGGGTCGGGGAGTGAGCGTGCACGAAGCTCGGTGGAACCCATGAAACGAGTCTGTTTGCCATCCTTGATGGAGGCGTTGACGACAATCTTGCCTTTGCTGACTTTGGGTTTGATGATGAAGAATCCAGCACCAGACTTGGGGTCGGGGGTAAGAGTGGCCTGGCTGGGGTCGGCCAGCGTCACCACCAGATTGTGTGTGGCAGCTCCAGGAACGGAAATCTTGATGGGATTGTCTATACCTGAGTAGACTACGTTCATTTCAGTAAGCTCGAACACGGCCATGGGCTCGGCCACATAGTAGCTCTGTTTGAAGTCGTACTTCTCGGTGCCGGTTTCTTTCTTGACATAGACGGTACCCGTGATGGTTTTGGGACCAGTGGTGTTGCAGACGGTAGAGTAGACTACGGCACCAGTGTCATTAGAGGTGAAGTGTTGTCCGCCCACCGTGGCTTCGAATTTGGCCTTGGAGTCGTAAGCACCTACGTTGACGGTCAATTCATATTTGCCGCCTTTCATGATGTAGGAGTTGTTGGAGTAGGCGATGACGGAGACCTTATCGAAGGAGAAGTCGTTAGATTTGACCTGCTTGTAGAGCGTGTTGACGGCATCGAACTCAGCGTTCATCACTTCGGCCTTCATACGGGTGAGAGTGACGAGGGCTGCACCGGCAACGGTGTTGTTGAAGTTGAGCTGCTCCCATGAAGTGGGTTTGCCTTCGGAATTGAGTGAGTATTCTTCAACATTGAGTCCCAAATTGACATGGACGGAGTCGGCACCTAAGATCTCTCTCACTTTCTTTTTGTAGTCGATGATGCTGCTCTTGATGAATGCAGCGGCACCAGAGGAAGCTTCGTCGCCTTCAGCATTGCCGATGAAATAAGGAGTACCGGCATGGTTGTCGTCCAACTTATTAATCCAGCGGAATCCACCTACGCGGAGGGCTTCGGCGATGCTGTCGAAGTTGGCACTTCCGTCTTCGTTCTTAAGCGCTATTGTGCGTTGAATGATTTTCTCATTGTCATTAGGGTCTACCATCTTTATCTCAGCTTTGGAGGCAATGCGGCCGACAAAGCTATAGGTGACGGTATCAATATTATATACAAGGTCGCGGGAGAGTTTCTTAATCTCTTGTGCCCTGTCATATTTGTCCTGAACTTTGGCAGGGTTGTTTTTTAGGGCATTCTCAAAGTTCTCGTAGGTGTCGTCCAGTTTGAGAACCATGTTCTCGTTGGACTTGGTCATAGCATTACCTACGGTCTTGAAGCCTTCCACAACCTCAGCCGACACGTTCAGTGCCAACATGGCGGTGTACACAAGGTACATCATCTGAATCATTTTTTGTCGCGGGGTTTCCGGACAGTTTGAAGCACCCATACTTTTTAATTAGTTACTATTAATTTTATTAAGCGTACAGTTAGTAATACAGTTGTACTGTTGGTTTACAGACGAGTCTGCATGGCGGCAAGCATATTGCCGTAGACGTTGTTGAGTTCAGCAACCTTGCGCGACAGGGCATCGACCTGCTCTTTGTATTTGAGCACGCCTTCGGCACTGCCTGCGAAGTTGGCCATCATGGCTTGGATGCGCTCCTCCACTTCCTTGGTGGCCTCAAGTTGGCTGGTAGAGGTTTGCAGCTGCATTTCGTACATGGCGTTGACAGAAGCCAAACTGCCTGCCAATTTCTTCATCTCGTCGGCATAAGAAGCATCGCCACTGGTGAGGGCCTGAGCGGTTTCCTCATAGATGGTGGTGAGGTTGTTAACAGCCTCACTGGCAGTTTTCATCTTGTTGACAGCCTCTGAAGCCTCATCCAGGCTGTTGACAAACTTGTCGGTTGAAGCCGCAGCCGAAGCGATGCCACTGATTGAGTTGGCACTCTCGGCGAGGTTTTCCATACCGTGGCCGAGACGCTCAATGAGTTCGGGTGTGATGTTGGCCTCTTCCAGCATTTGGTCAAGCCGTGCGGTGATGGGGTCGCTGCTGATAACAGAGTTTTTGTTGCTCTCATTTTCAGGAGCAAGGAGCTCTTCTTTATTGATGCCTTCAATTGTATCAGGTATTCCAGCCAATTGGGGGTAAACAAGGGTCCAGTCGAATTCTACGTGAGGGGGTTCAAATGCAGAAAGGAAGAAGATGACGGTCTCGGTACCCATACCGATAATCAGCATGATGGTACCACCAGGCCAGTGGTTGATTTTGAACAGAGCACCGATGATAACGACGGCAGCGCCCCATCCGTATAGTTTGGACATGAAGTTTTTATAACCTTTACTGCGTACTAGATTGTCTAACCAACTCATTGTATTGTTTTTTTTGTGTTACTTAATGATATGTATTTTAGTTTATCGAGTTCTATAGTTGCTCTTTATCAATAGACATTGGAAGCGGTCTTCAGGTTGTCGCCCTTAACACGGCCCATGTAGGGCTGGATGCAGCGGAAACCGATGTAGCACTTGCTGGTGTCTTGGAATTCGAAAGAGCGGGTCTGAACCTGAATGTAGTATTTCTGGTCCTTCCAGCTGCCGCCACGGATGACTTTGCGCTTCATGGCGATAGGATCGCTCTCCTGAGCATTGTAGTTATAGTAGGGCGAAAGGGCGTTGGCAACGATGTAGGTGGACTCATTGTAAGCATCGGCACACCATTCGGAGACGTTACCAGCCATGTCGTACAGACCGTAGTCGTTAGGAGCATAGTGACCAACAACAAGGGTGCGGACACCGCCGTCGTCGTCATAGGCACCACGGAGGGGCTCATAGTTAGCCAAGAAGCAGCCGTTGGGGTTGCGGACATAAGGACCGCCCCAAGGATAGCTCTCAGCAGCGATGCCGCCACGGGCTGCGAATTCCCATTCAGCCTCAGAGGGCAGACGGAAGTCGTTCATGTGCTCGTAGTTGATGCTGGCCAGATAGTCATTGAGGAATTTGCTGCGCCAGATGCAGAAAGCCTTGGCCTGAAGCCAGCTGATACCTACCACGGGATAGTTGTCATAAGCGGCGGAGCAGAAGTAATTGCGGGTGAAGTCATCGTTCATGGAGTAGGTGTAGTCATGAACCCAGCAGAGAGTGTCGGGATAGACGTTGATGCGCTCCTTGTGAACGAAAGCAGTGCGGTTGTTCAGACCACGGGGACGGGCAGTATAGAGGGTGCCGCGGTGCTCTTCTTTGTTCTGGACACCGGCTTCCTTACGGGAGGCGTCGGCGTAGTCAATCCAGTAGTACTCATAGTTCAGCTTGGAAGCATCAATCTCGCGACGGCCAAAATATCTGTCTTTCTCGGCGACATAGAGGTCGGTGAGGGCTTCGCGCACTTCGGGATCGTCCCATTTGATTTTGGTCTTATAGTTAATGTTTGGTGGGTCGAGGGGCTCACCATATTCGTTCTCTTCAATCTGATAGCCATCCATGCCGCCTTCGGCAAGCATTTTACGCACCATGGAGTCGGTGACCCAGGCAACAAACTGACGGTATTCGTTGTTGGTGATTTCGGTTTCGTCCATGAAGAAGGAAGCCACCTGCATGGTACGGGGCTGAGAAGTAACGCCATAGGTGTTGTTCTGAACGCCAGCGCCCATGCTGAAATTTCCTTGGTTGACAAAAACCATGCCTTTGAGGTCAATGTCCTCAAACTGGTTGCGGTCTAAAACACCGGTGAGTTCACCATTGGAGGATTGTGTGGAGCAACCGGAGAGAATGACCACCGAGGCTGCGAGTAGGAAAAATAACTTTTTCATATTGAGTATTATTTTTGTTTATTCGTTAATAATAAAGATATTCTTTTATAAATAGTGTTTCCTTGTTGATGTTATGCTTTGCTCTTTTTCTTATACGTCGTTTCGTTTGAAAAGTTTCTCTTTTAAATATTTTTACGTTTTAGTTTAGTCAAGCAGCATAGTGTTGCCGTATCTTGTATCGGGTTTTCTGGGAATGACCACCTTGAAGGCGAACTTCAAATAGAGCTCCAGTGAACCGAAGCTGCGGCCAGGTTTGTAGGCACCCAGGTTGCTGGTGGTTATATCGTAGGAAAGGCCGATGTTGAACTTCTTCCAGTGTACACCAGCCAACAGGTAGAAGGCATCTTGTACACGATAGCCCAAGCCGCCCCAGAAGGCGTTGCGATAGTCGACAAGACAGGTCAGGTCGGCTTGGAAATAGCTGAATCCGGCAGTCTTGAGCAAGGCAGAAGGCCGGATGCGGAGTGATGGAGCACTAGCAGGTGTGATGTCGTAACCACCCATGAGATAGGCAGTGCGAGCATTGGTAAAAACTATTTCGTCGCTGTGTGCACCCAAGAGGTTTTTGACAGAGAGGCCGAGGTAATATTTGCCAGGGACTTGGTAATAGAGACCTACGGCACCGTCGATGAGCATGGCAGAAGGATTTTGGTTGCCCAAGGCTGGGTCGGGGCCGTCGGGGCCTTCGAGGCTTCCCACGTCGAGGGAACTGTTGAGCAGGTCTACTTCGACACCTGCAGAGAGGTTTCCTTCGCCCCAGAACATTCTGAAAGCGTAGTCAAGAGCGATTAAATTGTTCGTGTGGTAGCCAATGTTGTCATTCACAAAGGTTAAGCCAATGCCGCCGTGGAGGAATTTGACGGGCATGTCGAAATTGAAAAGGAAGTCAGTAGGAGTAGAGCCTGCTTTGCCTCCCGTGGTGGGGGCGTCGAGCTTTAATCCCATCCATTGGTTTCTGTACATTACCGTAGCGCAGATGGAGCCAGAACTGCCGGCGTAACCAGGATTGTATGACATCCTGTTGAACATATATTGCGAAAACTGGGGCTCCTGCTGGGCCATGGTTGCACATGAAAATCCCAACGCTATCACCAAAAGTGATAGTTTCTTGCTCAGTTTGATTCCCATGCGAACGCTCATTTTAATATCATGTAATTATTTAATTATCTTTTATATACATTTACATCTGGGCTGCTCTTCAACCGAAAAGACAAACCAGATTTTGACTTGCAAAGATAGCAATAAATATTAATATTTGGTGTTTTTTTCTCAAATTTTTTTCTTTTTTCTTTTTCGGGGGCTATTTTTCATGTATAATTAGGCAACTTTCGGGAAAGAGGTCTATGAGTTCGGCCTGCGTTCTCACGGCATGGCTCCGGGTCTCGGCTAGCACCAGAATCATGCGTAACTCTTTGTTGTGTTTGTTGCTCTCTAGTAATATCTTGGACTGCAAGTTGTCTGGCAGTCGTCTGCGCTCCAACCAGGCTGCATATTGCGACCCTACGGTGCATAGCTCTATATCGTAGAGAGGCCCCTTGGGGACAGTCTCTGCGGGTGCCACTGTATCTGTCTTGGGCGTGGACGATGTATCAGTGTTGTCCACCGGGGGAGCGGGCGGCTCTTCGACAGGCTTATGGGCTTTCGGAGGCTTGGGTTTGTCTTTGGGTGGAGGCGAAGTCTGAGCCAGTTGCGAGGTGGGTGCGGGCTCTTCGGCAGAATCTCGGGTGGCGTGGGGATAGGGCGAAATCCTCTTGCGTTTGCTCTTGTCACGGTAGGCCATGTATTCGGCTGTAGTCATGGCCAAGGTGTCTTGATGCATCCAAAGCAAATACCCTACCGCTGGGTCTAGTGTGGTCACGTTCACTTTTCCTGAGCCTTTTATGCCTAGGGCGTGGACGGCGATCTTGGTCATGTCCAGGATGTTGTTTTTTGGACAGCGGTCGTTGACCCGTACCACTACTGATTGATTGGTTACCGGATAAGTGACCAAAAGATAGGTGCCGAAAGCATAGGTCTTGTGGGCGGCAGTGTATTGGTTTTGACGGAAGATTTCGCCATTGGAGGTGTGTCTGCCTACAAATTTGTCGGCATAATAGGTGCCCAACATCGTGGTTCGTTGGGCGTTGTTAGCCTCAATAAGAATGCTGTCCGTCTCCGTCTGGGCTAAAAGTGGCACCGACAGAATAAGCAATAATAATATGTTTGTTAACCTTTTGATAATATTTGTTTTAGTTGTACTACCATTTCAACGCATCGTGCTCCTCATTGGCAGGGTCGAACCACTGACCTTGGAGCCTCAATGTCTGTTCTATAATGTCGCGCACACACCCCTTGCCGCCTGGGCGGATGGATATGTAGTCGCTGATTTCTTTAATTTCGGTGGCGGCATCGGCAGGGCAGGCGGCCACGCCGCAGTGGCGCATCATCTGATAGTCGGGTATGTCGTCGCCCATGCAGACCACCTGCGACTCTTGGAGCTGGTTTCGGGATAAGAAGTCGCGCAGGGTTTGCAGTTTGTTGCTGCAGCCGGTCATGCACTGGCTTACGCCGAGGGCTTTCATCCGGTTGTCGATGCTCAGAGATGTGGCACCCGAAATAATGGCAACGATATAGCCTCTCTTGACAGCATACTGGATTGCATACCCGTCCTTTACGTCGGCGCATCTTATGACATCGCCGTTGTTATATGTCCATACACTTCCGTCGGTCATCACCCCGTCAAAATCGAAGACGAAGGCCTTTATATCGTGTAGTTTTTCTTTGTAGTTAATCATTTTCTATGTTGTTGAATTTGGAAGTTGTGTCAGTATTCGGTGTGTCTTGATATGCGTATTGCAATACGTCCTCATATACATCGCGCCACCCTTGCCAACCAAAGTCTTCGCAGAGATTTTGGTTGTGGAAAATGCAGCTGAAGGTGCCGCCGACGGCTTTCACCTCGTCGATGAGGGCATGGTATTGCTCGGTGGCCTCTTCGGGCGAGAGGTGCATATGGGTGTGGAAGGTGGTGTCCATGGTCATGAACGGGTGTATGTTGAGGTTGATTTCCTGATTGCGGCTCAGGTGAAAGAAAGGCAGTGTTGTGCAGGAGCCGTTGCGGAAGCCTGGCAGGTCGGCAAAGCCCATGGAATAGTCTTGGGTGATGCCCAACTTCTCCAAATTGCTGTATCCACGAGGCAGGGTGAATCGCAGAAAGTGGTACCGGTTTCGGTAGATGGGACGATGCAGTATGTCGGCAAGCCGCTGTATTTCTTGCTCTAGCCGCTTGGGCTCTAATGCAGAATCGTATGACCCGTGGATGCCTATCTTGGAGTGGTCTCCGATGTGCTGTAGCAGTTCGCGAAAGTCGTTGTTGAGATAGGAAATAGGCTTGTCGTACACGCCGTAGTCGCCCAAGAGGGCAAAGAAGATGAGCTGGTAGCGGTATTGCTGATTCAGCCTGATGATGTAGTCGAAGGTGTCGAAAGGGTCGGCCTCTTTGCCACATAGGGTGCGTAGGCGGTGTTGGACCTCGGCTAGGTCGCGGCGGTGGATTCCGTCGCGCAGCAGCCCCATAAAGGTGCGGAAAAAACCTTTGTGAAGATAACTGTAGGCCGAGTCGATGTCAATAGTTTGTTCGAAGGTGAACCCCCGCTTGACAAACACCGTCTCGGGATAGTGCTCCAGGATGAGGTCGCGGATAAGCAGCGCCCACCGCTCCACCACAGCAGTCCGCATGAATCCGTTCTTGTATGCCAGGGTTTCGGTGGTGAGCATCCTTCCGTGTTCGTCCTCGCGGTGCGGCAGATACTCCTCATAGCGCGAGAGCATATAGAAGATGGCGGCAAAGGGGTCGAACGGCAGTGCGGAATCCTTGTGGAAGACGGGGAAAATAGCGGGCAAGCCGTTGTGGTCAAAATAGTGACATTCCTGGTCGCCGATGACTGTTTCAAACAGCAGGTGCGAAGACTTCAGAAAAATGGCATCGGCGGTCTCCACCGGTTTGGGAGCATAGCACAGCCGCGCCTCTTTATGCGCCTCGAATGTGGCCGTGTCTGAAGTGATGGCAAAGTCGGTTTGGAGAATATTCCGCATGACCACATTGATAGTGTAGCCTAGTCTGTTGGTCAGTTTTGGAACATATATTAGCAGCATATTCTGTTGCTTTTAAAAATGCAAAAATACAATTATTTTTTTGATAAACAAGAAAATGTTTCGTTTTTTGCTTTTTTAAGTCTCCCATTTCAGGCTGGTGGAGGTGCCAACCGTAAGGCAGACTTGTCGGCCCAGTATTAGCGCGTGGTTGTTGCTCCCGTTGTGTCCGGAAGGAAAGTTGAAGCATACGGGATAGTCATATTCTTTGATACAGTCGAACACGATTTCTTCTGCCTCACGGCCAAAAGGAATGGTGTTGTCGTGCATGTCGCTCAGCTGCCCCACCACCAGCCCCGCCAAGCCGCTGAGCATTCCATTGCGTTTCAAGTTCATCATCATGCGGTCGATGTGGTAAAGATATTCGTCCAGGTCCTCTATGAAGAGGATTTTGCCCCGCGTGTCAATGCCGCTCTTTGAGCCACAGAGGCTATAAAGCATAGACAAATTGCCTCCCACCAGCACCCCTTCTGCCTCTCCCCCCCGGTTCAGTGAGTGGGCAGGGCAGGAATGGGCCAAGGGTTCGCCAAACAGTGCCTTGCGGAGCGTTTCTGTCGCCGGATAGGCCTTTCGCCATGCATCTTCCGGCACGTTGATGGGCATCACCCCATGCAGGGTCTCAATGTGGCAGTTTTGGTGTATGTGGCTGTGCAACACTGTCACGTCGCTATAGCCCACAATCCATTTGGGCTTAGCCTGAAACTGGGTGAAGTCCAGCCTGTCGATAATTCTCACCGTGCCGTAGCCCCCTCGGGCGCACACGATGGCCTTCACGTCGCTGTCGTCAAGCAACTGCTGCATCAGTCGGGCACGGGTCTCGTCGTCTCCGGCAAATTGGTTGTCGGCATCAAACAGGTGGGGCGGCAGCTCCACGTCCAGTCCCCAGGATTGGAAAAGCCTAATGGCAGGAGCCAATTCCTCTCTCGTCACCTTGCGGGCAGGGGCGGCAAGGGCTATTTTGTCTCCGGGGGCTATGTAGGGTGGTCGATTCATGATTATTCTTTTCGTGAGGTGGTTATAAAGTGAGAGCCCATGGGGCGCATGGGCTCTCACGGTTTATACATTCGGCAGAGGACTGCCTAGAAGATTCCCGCAGCGCGTAGCGCGTTCACCAGGTAGCGTATCACAAAGAGGGTGGCCAGCACCCACATGGTAACGCTGATTTTCTTGGCACGGCCATGGCCGCTACAGCCGTTGAGGATTACGTATACGATAACGCCAATCATGATGCCCTCCGAAATGCTGTAGCACAGCGGCATGAGCAGCATGGTGAGGAAGGCGGGGATGGACTCGCTGTAGTCGTTCCAGTCAATCTTGGTAATGCTGGAACACATCATCACGCCCACAATGACCAAGGCAGGGCCGGTGGCGGCGGCAGGGATGGCCAGGAAGAGCGGGCTGAGGAATAAGGCCAGGGCAAAGCAGCAGGCTATCACCAAGGCGGTGAGACCCGAACGGCCACCTTCGCCCACGCCGGCGGCACTCTCGATGTAGGTGGTGGTGGTGGAGGCTCCCAAGCAGGAACCCACCGTGGTGGCCACGGCATCGGCCATCAGTATGCGGCCAATCTTGTCAATCTTGCCGTTCTCGTCCACCATGCCCGCCTTCATCGATACGCCCACCACCGTGCCGATGGTGTCGAACATGTCGATGAACAGGAAGGTGAAGACCACGATGAGCATATCCCATGTGAAGATGTTGTGGAACTCAAACTTGAAGAAGATGGGTTCAATCGAAGGCGGCACGGAAGCCACCCCGTTGAACTGGGTTACGCCCATGGGGATGCCAATGAGGGTGGTGGCCAGTATGCCCCACAGTATGCCGCCCTTGACGTTCAGCACCACCAGCAGGCCGGTGATGAAGATGCCGATGAGGGCCAGCAGGCCGCTGCGGTCGGTCAGGTCGAAGAGGGTGACAAAGGTGGCGTCGCTGTGAACGATGATGCCTGCACTCTTCAGACCGATGAAGGCAATGTAAAGGCCAATACCCACGCTGATGGCGGCCTTCATGCTGGTGGGTATGGAGTCCACAATCAGCTCGCGCACCTTGAAGATAGACAGCAGGATAAATATGATACCTTCAATCAGGATGGCCGTCAGGGCAAACTGCCAGCTGAAGCCCATGCCCAGGCATACGGTGTACACAAAGAAGGCGTTCAGCCCCATGCCGGGGGCCAGTCCGAAGGGCTTCTTGGCCCACACGGCCATCATCAGCGTGCCTACGATGGCGGCCAGCGCGGTGGCCGTGAAGACGGCGTTGGTGGGCATGCCCTGATCCGCCAGGGCACTGAAGATTCCTGGGTTCACGGCCAAGATGTAGGCCATGGTCAGGAATGTGGTGATGCCGGCGATTATCTCAGTCCGGATGCTGGTGACGTTGGGGTCAAACCCAAATACTTTTTTAAGCATGATTATATGGTTTTAGGTCCGAATATGTTAGAAACCCCACTTGATGCCGAGGCAGGGGCGCACGCTCCAGCCTTGCTGGGCGCCGGAGAAGTTGTGGGAAATCTCTATCTCGCCTCCGACATTCAAGTTCTCGCATTTGAAGTGGCGGCCCACCTTGTACCACAATTGGGGCTCGGTGAGGAAGGTGGTGGTGGTCTTCGTGCCGTCGGCCCACAGGTTGTTCTCCCACCAGAAATCGGCAAATCCACTGAAAGTCAGCCCGGGAACGCCAAAGAGGTTGTCGAGGCCCCATACGGCTGTGAGCTGCAGGGGGACGTTGGAAGTCTTTTCGAAGCCGGCTTTGGTGCCACGGATGTCTTTGTACATCACCTGGAGGGTCAGGCGCTGGTTGAAGTCGCTGTTGGCAATGAAGTATTCGACACCGTACAGCCAGGCGTTGTTGACCGGATAGCCGCCCCAGCCGGGGAGCCCTAAATCATAAATGCCGCAGCCGCCGTTCCATTCCACATGGAGGCTCAAAGCATCGAGGGGAGTGCCGTGCCAGAAATTGAGTGAGCGGCTGATTTCGGTGTAGAAGTCGGTGGGGGCGATGTTCTGGGTGTGGTAGATGTCCACAAAGAAGAAAGTGCTTCCCCAGTCGTCGCCTTTGAACATCTCGAGGGTGGTGGTGAGGTGTCCGCGGTTGAAGTCGTACATCTCCTGAATGTTGGTCTGGGCCTTGGCGCCAACAAATGCCAGCAGCATGGCTGCAACTAATACGATTTTTTTCATGGTGAGTAACTTTTAATTGATACTTAATATATTATTCCTTATGTTTGCAATAGAAGGGCGAATGTTTTCAGATTGCAAATTTACGAACAATTATCCAAAGTAACAAATTTTTAACATTCGGCCCGTCTCCAAAAATCAGATTCCATCCCCTAGACGCCCACACTGGAATTGCTTGAGAGTCTTTATCCCACCGCTTTCTTAGCAGCTGTCTAACGAATTGGTATTGTGGAAGAAATGGGTGTGTTGTGGGGTTGATTGAAGCCTCCAAGCCACCGGCTACACCCGCCCCCGCAAAATCCTCTCCCCAAAATAACTCCAAATCATCTACTCCTTCCTCGGCGAACCGTAAACAAATACCCCCCCCCTAACACAACCAAAGGCGAGACCTCCTGCCTCGCCCTTGATTATTATCTTATTATTTCCAATCTGAATTATCCCTGTTTATAGGCGTATTCTAAATGAGAAAGCACATAGTCAAATGATGTTATGATAGCCTGTGTCTCGGAGTGGTCTTTCCTGACAATGAGCGAAACATAATGCAGCATATCTTCATATTGAACCTCTCGTTGAAGCAAGAGATATTTGTCCTTCTCGGCATAAGAGTTGAACCAACGGTTGAAAAGACGGCTTCGCACCGCCTGTCGCCCGTCCGTCGAATCACAGACATACAACAATCCCTTGGCACTTGACTTGAAAAATTCCTCCATCAAAGCAACCACAACTTCGTACACATGACCATCGGCCGCTGTATGCATTTCTGTTTCGAGGCAGTACTGGTAGATGCCATGTTCGCAAAAAAGCTGGTCTTCGATGAAGGCGACGTGATAGAGTCGTTGCTTATTAGTGACAAAGAAAAAAGATCCTGATTGATCAAAATCTATCTTATAGGGGGATTTGGCGTTAACAGCGGATAACGAAATCAAATCCATTACTTGATAATGGCGATTTGTTTAATACCCATCTTCTCCATCTCCGCACGGGTGGCATTTTGACGCATAGCATCCGTCCAACGTTTACGCATTGACATGGTCTTGTCGAACATTTTACGGATGTCTTTCGGGGTATTGACTGTCGTTTCCATTTGTTTGTCAGTATTTTGCACTGATGTTGCCTTGTTTGTCTCAATTGCAAATATACAACTTTTTCATAAACTGACAAAATTGTATACATAAAAAAGACTCACCTTGAGCGCGCTGATCTTACGGGAAGCGAGGTAAGTATGTTGATGCAAAGATACAACCTTTTTTTCATTCCAACACTATTTTTTTACTTTTTTTCTTCATTACGTTCGTTATCACTCGTTTATGTTACTATCTTTTTACAAAACAATTCTGCCGTGTTACCGTCATTTTCGGGCTAATGGACAAATTTTAGG
>DFDY01000119.1 GCA_002368955.1 Bacteroidales bacterium UBA3816 | reverse complement strand
CGTTGCAGAAAATGGTGTTCAAGCAGATGGCCGTCGTCGGGGTCAAGGGTGATGAGGCCTGTGGCAAACCACGACGAAGAGCTGTCGGTAGGGAATGGGTAGCCGTCATTGTCCACAATCATTGTATCAAGATAATAGAGGCGGTGCCCATTGTTGTCACTCAAGGGCATCTGGAAATTGGCCATCACCATTAGCGCCGTGTCGCCCACTAGGCGCATACTGATGGGATAGACCCGTCCCTCGTTGGGGTACTCCTGCTTGTAGATAGCCTTGTGCCACAGCATCTCGCCCTCCGAATTCATCTTGGCCACAAAGAGGCTGAGGTTATTGTTGTCCTGCTGATACTGCGTAGGCAGGAAGTACTCGCCGTCGATGTTGGCATCCACTGTGAAACGCCCCATCATATAGATGTTGCCTTCGCTGTCGGCCTCCATCCGCACGATGCCGGACCGGAATTCGTCGTCGCGCAATCCGTGATAGTGTTTCACCCAGTCGAAGTGCTGCCCCTTGGCACCCAAGCCAACTGCCGCAAGCAAAAACAATAAGATAATCTTCTTCATTTTTCGTCGTTTTTGTGGTTATTCACTCGTGCGGAACAATCCTTTTTTTACAGTTTCAAAAAAAAGCCCACATATATAAGAGCCAAACCCACCGAAATAGTTACCCCAAGCCCCAATTATTTAACATTCTTTAACTACGTGTGTCAAAAGGTAGTCGCTCAGTCTTTTCGATAGTGTCGTGTCGAAGACACGCTATAGCACAGACTATCTGACAGTCGCGTATGTCATTCACCACCATATCCTTTCAACCGCATAGTTACCCAAATGTGCTTCTATATTCATATAAATAGGGCCGCAAAACCACTGATTCTGCGGTCCTCTGACTATTAAATGGTCCAATGCCTATCTATTCCACAGTCAGTTTGTGGGTCAGGCGACCGCGGGGGGTGTCGGCGTGCACTACGTGGCTGCCTGCCGCCAGCTTGCGCAGGCTCAGGGGCACCGACTTGCCGTGGGCCTGTTGTTTCAGCATCAGGTGTTCCTGCATGTACGCACAGAAAGTCACCTCGGGCGGCAATATGGGAAGCCCGTCAGGGTCTCTCAATTACATTCAGTTCGCCTTTGACATCATCAGGACACCTGTTTTGATAACGAATAGATCTCTATCTTTTTGTGTCCTCCAGATCCTATCCTAAATGCCTGGATGGCGGTTGGTGGCAACGGAAAATTTTGAAGGTGCGGGGAAGCTTCGTCAAGGGTTCGCCGTTAGTTCGCTAGGCTTGACGGAAAAACGTTGAATTTCAGGCGTTTTTTCTGAGTGGCGACGAGGAAAATGACTTAATGGGCGAAGAAATCAATCACTTAGCCCAGCCGCTAGCAAGGTGCCCCAACGGACAAGCATGGACAGAATATATATAAATATATATTCTGCCATACTAGGGGATGCGGTCAGCCGATAAGCGGGGTGGGGAGCATGAGGGGTGAGTGGGGTAGGAATAAAAAAAACTGCCCCACAGGGAGGGCAGTGATATGGGTTGCGACAGGACGTGGGCGCGGGTGGGCTAGCGGGCGGGCTGCTGCTGGCTGAGGCAGTGGAAGCTGCCCAGGCCCCAGACGATGTCGGTGGAGTCGATGCCAATGATTTCACGGTCGGGGAAACAGGCTTCGAGGATGTAGGCGGCCTCGTTGTCGGTGAGGCAGCGATAGGTGGGGAAGATAACTTTGTTGTTGGCAATGTAGAAGTTGGCATAGCTGGCGGGGAGCCGCTGGTTGTCGTAGAAGACCATGTCGGGCATGGGCAGTTCGACGATGGTGGGCTGCTTGCCGTTGGCCAGACGGCAGGAGTTGAGGGCGTCGAGGTTCTTTTTGAGAACTGAGTAGTTCTCGTCCCAACTGTCGTCTTCGACGGCGGTGATGATGGTGTCCTCGGAGATGAAGCGGCTGAGGTCGTCGACATGGCCGTCGGTATCGTCGCCCATGATTCCGTCGCCGAGCCAGATGATATTCTCCACTCCGTAATATGCTCTCAAATAATCTTCTATCTGATTCTGACTCAAATGGGGATTGCGGTTGGGGTTGAGCAGGCAGGAGGTGGTGGTGAGGAGGTCGCCGACGCCGTTGACATCGATGCTGCCGCCCTCCATGACGATGCCGGGTTCAAAGAGCTGCAGTTTGGTGTCGGACTGGGAGAGATGGTTGAATATATGGAGAGGTATTTGGGTGTCAAGTTCAAAGGGGTACTTGCCGCCCCAGGCGTTGTGGTTCCAGTTGACGATGGCGAGTTTGGCTGGGTCAGCACGGTTGAGCAGGAAGGCGGGACCGTGGTCGCGACACCAGGCGTCGTTGGTGGGGAACTGGTGGAAGAAGATGTTGTCCATATTGGCATCGATCTGGATGAGGGCCTCGGCGACGTGGTCCTGCATGCGCTGGTCGTCGACGTTGATGTGTACCTGCTCGTCCTCGGCCAGGACTTTGATGAAGAGATGATAAGAGGGGAAGATGGTTTCTATCTTGCCGGGCCAGGAGTCCTCATTGTGGGGATAGCTGAGCCATGTGGCTTGGTGGGGTGCCCATTCGGCGGGCATATAGTAGGAGAGTTCTTTCGGGGTCATTTGATGCTATATTAATAGTTGTTATTTAAATGGTTGTTTGTTGTTATTTGCAGTCTTGGTCGATATAGCGTTGGAGGATGGGGGCGTAGGAGTCGATGCGGCGGTCGCGGAGGTAGGGCCAGTGGCGGCGATAGTGGTCGGACTGGTCGAGGTCGAGCTCTTCGATGTGGAGGGCCTCTTCCTTATGGGGGGCTTGGTAGAGGACACGGCCAAAGGCATTGGTGATGAAACTGCCGCCCCAGAACTGCATGCCGCCTTCGAGACCGGTGCGGTTGACACTGATGACGGGCACACCGTTGGCCACGGCATGGCTGCGCTGGATGGTCTGCCAGGCTTGGTACTGCTCGCGGTTGTCGTCCTCGTTCTGACGCACGTCCCAGCCAATGGCGGTGGGGAAGAAGAGAAGTTGGGCGCCCATGAGGCTGGTGATGCGGGCGGCTTCGGGATACCACTGGTCCCAGCAGATGAGCACGCCCAAGGTGGCGAAGCGGGTGTGGAAGACGCGGTAGCCCAAGTCGCCGGGGGTGAAGTAGAATTTCTCATAGTAGCCGGGGTCGTCGGGGATGTGCATCTTGCGGTATTTGCCCAGATAGGTGCCGTCGGCATCGATGACGGCGGTGGTATTGTGATAGAGGCCTTCGGCGCGTTTCTCGAAGAGGGAGCAAATCAGCACCACGCCCAGCTCTTTGGCCAGGGCCATGAAGTGCTGGCAAGTGGGTCCCTCGGGGATGGGTTCGGCCAAAAGAAAGTTTTCATATCGTTCCTCGTCGCAGAAGTAGAGCGAGGCAAAGAGTTCTTGCAGGCAGATGATTTGGGCTCCGTCGGCTGCCAGTTGGCGCACCTTGTCGGAGTAACGTTGAATGTTTTGCTGCTTGTCGGCCACATTGGCCAGTTGGGCTATTCCTACCTTGACTTTCATGTAGTTAACGATTATGTGGATTGAAAAAGATTTTGCAAAGTTACAAAAGTTTTTTGAGATAGGGAGATTTTTTGAATGCTGAATAACGAATTCAGAATTCTGTGTGGGTCGAGAGCTGTCATTGCACGCCACTTAGAGGTAGCAGACCAAGAGGACGTTGGAGCGGTGCTGCAGCAGGGAGTCGAGGGCGGCCATGCTCTTGTCGGCCACCATGACACAGCCTTTGCTGCGGCCGCTGGGGAGGGGGAAGATGGGCTTGGGGGGTACGGTTTTGTAGCCATGGAGGACGATATTGCGCTTGCGGAGGTTGCTGTTGGAGTCGTCGAGGCCGTCGAGGCGGTAGCTGACGCCGTAGTGCCCATGGTAGCGCTCGGCTATGCGGCAGTGGCCGAGGGAGCTGAGCCAGGAGTCGGGTTCGTTGCTGAAGATGGCGGTGTCCTTGGGGGTGCTCTTAATGGTGAGACCTTTGCCACGGCCGTGTGCCACGGGGCATTCGAAGAGTTTGTGCTGCTCGGTGAAATCCCATACCCACAGGCGGTTGCATCCTGAGGGGAGGGAATAGTCCACCAGGAGGCATATTTCGCGGTTCATGTCGTGCTGGTTAACGTACTGCCAGGCGGCATCAATCTGTGCTTGGCTGGGGTCGGTAGCTTTCTTGCCACGAAGGAATATGTGTGACAGGATGATAAGGAGGGCAGTAAGCATTATTATTCCAATTTTTTTGAACATATGTATGGATAACGGAGTGATGCATTTTTTATTGTGTGGGAGTGATGGTTGGACTTTTAACCCCAATCGGTCATTAGACCGACACCGGGGCACAATATCCTCATTTCAAGCTCTATTTATGCCATATCCTCATTTCTTTCGGCATCTTGGCCACATCGCTGTTTTGGAGAGACCGGCTATGCCAAGACAGCGATGCTGCCAAGATGTTCGAAACAAATACTAGTCCGACACAAATTCTAACGACCGATTTGGGTTTGATGGAAGCAGCATATTCAAAATTGGGGGAAGTTTGATTGTGTTTTTTGGTGCATTTATTAATATATGAAATATTTTTATTATCTTTGCAAAACAGAAAAAAATAACATAAATAAAAATAGCCTATGAAAATTAACCGTTTAACAATTCTGTTAATGAGTCTTTCATGCTCGATTTTGCTATTTTCGAGCTGTCTGAAAGACGGGGACGACACGCTCGTCCTGCCAACTCCTGACGGAAAAATACCCTATTCCGTCATACCAGAGAGGCTACAGGATTCGCTGCGCGATAATGGTTTTGTCATTCATGAGGGAATCAATCCCCCCTCGATAGTTGGCAAATATCTGGTTTCGCCGATGGAATTGCAGTATGCCTCAGACCGCTACCAAAACATCTTCTACGACCTCTACATGACCTATTCAGGCCAGTATCGTCGGGGCCCCATCAGCTACAGCGAAACACAGATAGACACCGTGCTTGGCAAGTCCTCCATGGCCAACGTCATTGGACAGGGCAACGAGTTTACGATGTACTGCTACCAGACTGTTGCAAAGACCAATCAGAGGGGCGACACACTCTACTCCTGCTCCACGGCCACAGTGGTTTCGGGCGTGATAGAAGAGGCCGGCATCAAAGACTGCCAGTACTCCAACATTGTGCTTGACAAAAAGGCCATTAACGACTACTACGCTTCGCAGATTCCTGATCCTGAGACATTCCGCATCTGGAACGACGGCAACAAGATGGCCGACCGCCTGCAACCCGACACTACCGCAAACCATTAATTAAGAAGAGACTAGTATGAAACATAAACTATTTTCTATCATTGCCATGGTGCTGGCCGGCAGTTTTGCCATGGCCCAGGCACCCCAGGACAGTGTGGTTGTGAAGGACAGCAACGACCAAAAGTACGAGGTGGTGTTTCCCCGCAACCTCATTGGATTGCGTGGGGGCGTGAACCTCTCCGACATGATTTATTCCTATCAGGGCATCGACCGTTATGCCCATCACCTGCGCCTGCAGGGAATGGGCGGTCTGTTTGGCCACTTCCATTTGGGCAAGAGCAACTTTGCCATCCGTCCGGAGGTGTCGTATGTGGGTCGCGGTGACTCGCTCGACTGGCTGGACGTGCAGTACAGACTCAAAGCCCATTACGTGGACCTGCGCCTGCCCATCACCTACAACATCCGTTTCAACAACAGCTATTTCTCGCCCTATCTGATGGTGGCCCCGCAGGCCAACATTGCCTTTGGCGGCGAGGTTTACTACAACGATGAGGTAGACTATCCCAACGGCGTCACCGCCCCCATCACCAAGGCCGACATCAACGGCCTGGACCTGAGTGTGCTGGCCGGTGTCGGCTTTGACTATTTGATTCGCACCAAGGGCATTCCCATCCTGTTTTCGATGGAGGCTGGCTACAACTGGGGCCTGACCAACACTTTTGCCCAGCGCGAAATTCTGAACAACCCCGATGTGGCTGACTATAACCGCTCCATCATCGGCAACCCCTTCTTCGGTGCCGAACTGTGGCAAGAAACGCGTCACAACCGCGGCATTGAGGTGGCCATCCGTTTGGCCCTGCCGCTTGACGACAGCTGGAAAAAAGAGCCCAAGAAACAGCCCCTGCAGCAGACTATCGACACCGTCTTCGTGGTGGTCAACGACAGCATCACCCAGATTGATACTATTTACGTTACAAAGAACCCCGACACTGTCTTCGTTGACAAGCCCATCCGGATTGATCCCAACGTGGAATATGTGCGCAAGGACTGCTATTCCTTCTCAGAGATGTATGCCTTCCTGACTCTTGGCATCGACGTTTCCGACAAGCGCATGTGCCTCTTCAACATCAACTTCGACTTTGACAGCTACCGTCTGCGTCCCGAGTCCTACTCGCCGCTAGACGACGTGGCCCTCATGTTGAAATCCTTCCCCGAGATGCGCATCAAGATTATCGGCCACACCGATGACAAGGGCAGCGACGAGTATAACGACCGCCTGTCGCTCAACCGCTCCAAATCGGTGGCACGCTACTTGAACAGCAAGGGCATTGCCATGGACCGCATGGAGACTGAAGGCTTTGGCGAGAAATACCCCATCGACACCAACGAGACCGAGGAGGGTTGCTTCAACAACCGCCGCGTTGAAATAGAGGTGCTGAACGTGGGTATGCAAATCACCGATCCCAAGACCACTCAGGAGAAATAGTAAATACTGAAAATCTAAAAATATTAAATAATGTACAAATCTATTTTAGCAAAAGCTTCAGCCCTGATGCTGGTAGTGATGTTAGGATGCTGCAGCCTGCAAGCCCAACAGGCCATCACCTTCTGTGGTGGCGATGTGGCCAACGGCCATGGCAGCCTGAGCTTCAGTGGTGGCGAAGTGGCGGTGAAAACTTCCATAGCCCCTGCCATCACGGTGGTGAACATCACCGAGCAATTCAACGAGGGAGTGCAGCAACCCTTCACCGAGCGCGACCTTGTGCGATATGAGGGTATAGAGGCCCTGACGGTGAACATTGCCATCTATCCTAACCCTACCACCAGCCATGTGGTGATGGAATGCAGCGAGCCCGAGCGGCTCAACTACACCCTGTACAACTCCAACGGCCAGGCCCTCCAGCAGGGTACCTACACCAGCGGACAGGAACAGATAGACATGCAGCAGTATGCTGCGGGCAACTACATGCTTCAGGTTGCCACCCCGGACAAATCAAAAATGAACATTTATAAAATTATCAAAGCGAAATAATCATGAAGAAAATTCTTAGCACTTTAGTTGCTGTCATTGCATTCAGCATCAGTGCCTTTGCACAGGCTCCGCAAGGCTTCAACTATCAGGCTGTTGTCCGCAACACTGCGGGACAGCTTATGAGCAATCGTAACATCAGCGTGCGCATCAGCATCCTCCAGGGCTCGGCCACCGGCACTGTGGTCTATAGCCAAGAGGACAATGTCGTCACCAACGCCAATGGCCTTTTCACCCTTATCGTGGGAGAGAACTCCACCGTGTATGCCAATATCAACTGGGCCAATGGTCCTTACTTCATCCATAGCGAAATCGACCCCCAGGGCGGCAACAACTACATGCTTTCCACCACTCAAAAAATGCTTGCCGTTCCTTATGCCCACTATGCCGACGTGGCCCGTCGCATTGACGGCAGCTTCGTCTACGACGAGCAGGATCCCCGCTTCAGAGCATGGGGCTACAACTACGACAGCCTGCAGGGAGCTCCCACACGCCTGAGCCAGTTCATCAACGACCTCGAATTCCCCTATGACTCTATCCAGCCCAGCATCAGTGGCGACACCCTCTTCCTTGGCGACACCTATGTTATTCTTCCCCACCTTGGCAGCGACAACCTGACCATCCATGGCGACACCCTCTTCGTGGGCGACCAGTGGGTAATTCTTCCCCAGGACGAAACTCCTCTCTTCCGCATCAGCGGCGACACCCTCTACATGGGCGACCAGTACGTTATCCTTCCTGACCCCTCCATCAGCATCAGTGGCGACACCCTCTATATGGGCGACCAATACGTGGTTCTTCCCAACTTCTCTATCCATGGCGACACTATCTTTATGGGCGACCAGTTTGTGGTTCTCCCCAACCAAATTCCTTCCTTCCGCATCAGCCACGACACCATCTTCATGGGTGACCAATATGTGGTACTCCCCCTCAACGCTCCCGTTATCTCTATCAGTGGCGACACCCTCTACATGGGCGACCAATATGTAGTTCTTCCCGACAACACTCCCAACTTCCGCATCAGCGGCGACACCATTTTCATGGGCGACCAGTATGTGGTTATTCCAGACCCCACTATGAACGTCAGTGGCGACACCCTCTATATGGGTGACCATTATGTTGTCCTGCCCAATCCTGCTGTTTCCATCAGCGGTGACACCCTCTATGTTGGCGACCAGCATGTTGTCCTGCCTCACTACATCCCCACGCTGAATGAAGTGCTTTCTGTCAACAACAACGCCTTCAGCCAGATTCATAATGTCTACACTCCCACTTCAGCCTACGACGCAGTCAACAAACTGTATGTCGACTCTCTGATTGCCATCCTCAATGGCCGTATCGACAGCCTTGGCCAAGCTCTCAACAACCGTCTTGACAGCATGGGCAACACCTACCAGACCGCCATGGACAGCATGAGCCAGCACATCTACAACCTCGAACACCCCATCATCAAGGGTGCCCTGCCCGGCATTTTCAGCGTGAGCGCCGACACCCGTGTCAACTTCTCCCAGGGCAACCTGCAGTATCGTCCCCGTATCAAGACTTGGCGTTTTGCCGAGCACCAGTACGACATTGCCGGCAGCGACAACAATAACGTCTACATGCAGAGCTACTGCACCTCTTGGATTGACCTCTTTGGCTATGGCACCAGCAGCTGGGACGGCGGCGCAGGCCGTTTCATGCCCTATGAGACCACTACCAACAACTCCGAGTATACCGAAGCCACCGACGGCAACGACCTGACCGACTTCTATGCCAATGCCGACTGGGGCTATTACAACCCCATCATCAATGGCGGCAACCAGATGGCTACCTGGCGTACCCTCACCTACAGCGAGTGGACCTACCTCCTGACCCAGCGTCCCAACGCTTCTCAGCTGAGAGGTCTGGCCACCGTGGTTAGCACTCCTGGTTATGTTATCTTGCCCGACAACTGGCAGCTCCCCGCTGGCCAGAACTTCGTGAGCACCGATACCAGCTACACCACCAACGTCTACAATGCCACCAACTGGGCCATCATGGAAGCCGCTGGCGCAGTCTTCCTGCCCGCCGCTGGCGCCCGTGTCAGCAGCAGCACCTCCAACATTGGCACCATTGGTAACTACTGGACTGCCAGCCACGTCAACGGCACCACCGGCTATTCCTTCCATATCGGCCCCAACGCCTGCGGCATGCAGAACACTATGAGCTATTCCACCGGATGCTCCGTCCGTGTGGTACATGAATACTAAATGAGTTTGTTGCTCTGTTTTTCATTGGCCCTCCAGCGATGGAGGGCTTTTTTTTTGTGGCTTTATGATAAAGACCAGAGGGGATAAAGCTTGCCAAACTTTGTCTATTTATCTTTTTTTTCGTACCTTTGTCAGTGTTTTTCAACAGTAATATAATATTTATTCCTATGATAAAGAGAATATTATTCGTTTTGCTCCTTTCCATTTTGTCTATTTGTGCAAAGGGTCAGAGCTCTTTTTATGAATTAGAAGTGATCGATGCCAGCGGTCAGACAGTAAGCCTCAACAAGTACCGAGGCAAAGTGTTGCTGATTGTGAACACGGCCACAGAGTGTGGTTTCACACCGCAGTACGAGGCACTAGAGTCCATGTATAAGCAATACCACGCCATGGGATTTGAGATTTTGGACTTCCCCTGCAATCAGTTTGGGGCTCAGGCTCCCGGCACTGACGAGGAAATTGCGGCCTTCTGCACCTCTCATTATGGGGTCACGTTTCCTCAGATGCGCAAATGCGATGTCAATGGAGAGGCTGCTCTACCGCTTTTCCAATATCTCAAGCAAGAAATATGTTTCCAAGGCTTCGACCCGGAACATCGTCTCACACCGCTGTTTGAGGGATATTATAACAATAAGGACACCAATTGGCGCAGCAACTGCGACATCAAGTGGAATTTTACCAAATTCCTGGTGGACCGCTCGGGCAACGTAGTGGCCCGTTTCGAGCCCACACGCAGCATGGACTCAGTGCTGACCGAGGTGGAGCGAGTGCTCTATGCCCAGCCCGACAGCACCCTTGAGCGTCCCAAAGTAGGCTTGGTTTTTGGCGGCGGCGGGGCCAAAGGTGCAGCCCACATCGGGGTGCTGAAATATTTGGACGAAATCGGCATCCCCGTCGACTATATCACAGGCACCAGCATGGGTTCCATCATCGGAGGCCTTTACTCCCTGGGCTACAGCCCCACCGAAATGCAGGAGATGATTTCCAACCTCAACTGGAACACCTATATTTTGGACAACATGGGCCGCAATTCGCTTTCTTCCAGCGACCGTGCCATACGCGACCAACTCCTTCTACAAATATCTTTCGACACCAAAAACACCCTTCAACGGAAACATAAAATGCAGCTGAAAGACAAGAAGATAGATGAAGACGAGGCCTTCATTCAGGCTCTGCCCAGTTCCATTGTGGGCGGCTTCAGTTTGGTCAATCTCTTCAACAGTCTTTCAGTTGGGTACAATGACAGCATAGATTTCAATCAATTGCCCATACCTTTTGCCTGTGTGGCCACCAATGTGGCCGATGGTAGCAAGGAGGTGCTGCGCAACGGCCGTTTTCCTGAAGCCATTCGCGCCAGCATGGCCATCCCAGGCTTCTTCTCGGCCGTAAAAATCAACAAAAAGCTGTTTGTCGATGGCGGTCTGGTTGATAACTTTCCTGTGGATGTGTGCCAGGACATGGGGGCCGATATCATCATCGGCACCGAAGTGGCCGCCAAACCACTGGAAGACATCAGTAGCCTGCAAACTCTTCCACAGCTGCTCGCCCAGCTCAAGAGCATCGCCACGCAGAACCATGCCCCACAGAACCGCAAAGAGTGCGACCTCTATATCAACCCCTCTATGGACGGATTCAACATGATGAGTTTCAACAAAGAGGCTATTGATTCCTTGGTTGCCATCGGCTACAGCGAGGCCAAAAAGCACGAAACTGAATTCCTAGCCCTGAAAGCTCAGTTGGAACTCTATGGCCCCTGTCAAAAGCAGCTCAGGAACAAGAAGGCCACCACCATCCGTGGACGTGAATTCCGCATCGGAAAGATGGTCTTCAACAATGCCGAGCATCAGGTGTCATGGCTTTGCCGCAAAGGCAAACTCTCTACCGACAGCATTATCACGGGCGAGAAACTGGAAAAAGCCATCGGCATCTTCTACGGCACGCGCTGTTATCAAAACATAACCTACAGCATCCACCCCTCGGAGATCACACATCCAGGCGACACGATCCCCACCTATGACATTCATTTCCACTTCACCCCCTCGTCGCCTCACTCCATTGGGCTGGGTTTCCGGTATGACTCATTTGAAAAGGCTGCACTCAAGTTACATCTGGGTTTCAACGAGAATAGGTTGGAAGGGTTCAAGGCCGACTTTACTGCACGCTTGGGTACTAACACGCAGTACACATTAGGCGCGCGCTATGGCATACGCTCCTTCGGCAACCTCAATTTTGAATATCAGTTCAACTCCAATCAATTGGAAATGCTCAGAGAATATGACTCCACATTCTTTACTTTCCAATCTCATTCGGTTGACTTCTTTTTCTCGCAATTTCACCTGCGCCATTCCGACTGGCGTATTGGTATCAGTGGCGACTACTACCTCATACCTAAATTATACTATTGTCATTTCGAATCATTTTCCCTTTCTAATTCAACCAGATACTTTACTGCCAAAGCTTATGTTCGCTATCGGTTTGACAATCTCGACAACGGAATCGCGCCCAAACACGGCGTTACATTGGAAGTTCTGGGAGAATATCCTTTATACAGAGGCTCACGTGAAGGAGGCAAAGGATGGTCACGCAATGAAGGCGTTTATTTTTTCACCAATATCAAATTCCGTTCTTATTTCACACCCAACGATGGAAATTTCACCATCATTCCCCAATTCTATTCCAGATACATCCCTTATAAGGTCTACGAAGAATCAGGATTCCACGAGCATACGCTGGTGGGTGGTCTCATGCCCGGACGTTTCCTCGAAACACAACTGCCCTTCGTAGGAGAAAATACCACATACGACCTCATCACCAATGCAATGGTCTTCCGATTGGACCTCCGCTTCAACATTGTGGGCAAGAGTCACATCACCCTTATGACCAATGCTCTTCTGTGCGAGAAGACTCCCTATTCAATACACGCTAACATCTTGCCCAATGTCCTGCATGTAGGAGCCGCGCTGGCCTACACCTATAACAGCATTTTGGGTCCCATCTCGGTCGATGTCCACTGGTCCAGTCTCTCTAGAAGCATGGGCACCTATTTTAGTTTCGGTTTTGACTTCTAATACGGTTTAATCCTTGGCTGAAACCATGGCGCAAAAACATTATAAGACTAATGGGGTTTGGCCTGCCGCAATCGGTTTCATCACTCTGGCAGCCACCTATGGAGGTGCTATTGGTGCGGTGCTCACCGACCAGACCTTGGCCATGGCCATTGGCTGGACTTTTCTTTCACTAAAGGGGACAATGCTGCTCGCCACACTGCTGGGCATCATGAGACGTCCACAATTGGGCTGGAAACTCTTCAGAGGCCGCTACACTTTTGACCATAAACACCCACGGAGGGCGGCAGTGCAGGCATTCACGCGTTTCTGGTGGGAGCTGCCTCAGTTGTGGTTAGGCTATATGGTGTCACAATGGCGTAATATGTTCGGACAAATTGACAGAGTGGAAACCGTCGGTGGGGTCACTTTTGCCATTGAGGATGGACGCAACGACGGGATGTGTAAAGGTCTCTCTCTTGGGAGCAGCGTGAACATATGGTTGACGGACCACATAGAGGGCGACTTTCAGACTTATGTACGCAACGGGGCTGCACAAATGCTGATGCACGAATTTGGGCACACGCTGGACAGCATGAGGCTAGGGTGGGGGTATCTGATTGTTGTAGGCATTCCATCACTGCTGAGCCAAATGGTAGAAACGGCATTGCATGGCAGGCATTATCGGCATAGCAGGCTGTATGCCGAACGTTGGGCCAACAAGCATGCCCAGCATTATTTTGGCATCAGGATGCGCGATTTAGAAACCGATCGCTCAGACAACCACTAAGGTCACAAAATGATGCAAAAAAGAGGGGAAAAGTTTTTTTGTGTAAGTCATTATATTTTTGTATTTTTGTAAATTCAATGTATATAGACAAATATATAAATAATTAATAATAACTATATGATTAGCAATAATTTTACCAAGAGACACAATGGTGTTTGCAAGGCTGCTGAAGAAGAAAAAATGCTGAAGGAAATCGGCGTTAGCTCTATCGACGAACTTATCGACAAGGCTGTTCCTGCCGCCATCCGTCTGAAAGAACCGATGCCAATTGCCGACGGTATCAATGAGTTTGAGTTCCTCAACCGCTGCCGTGAGCTTGCCCACAAGAACAAGTTGTACAAGACCTATATCGGCATGGGTTACTACAATACCATCACTCCCAGCGTTATCCAGCGCAATGTGTTTGAGAATCCCGGCTGGTATACCGCCTACACGCCCTACCAGACCGAGATTAGCCAGGGCCGTTTGGAGGCCTTGATGACCTATCAGACCATGGTGAGTGAGATGACCGGCATGCCGCTGAGCAACGCCAGTTTGCTTGACGAGGCCACTGCTGGTGGCGAGTGCATGCTGATGTTCTTCGCCCAGCGCAGCCGTCAGGCCCAGAAGGATGGCATTTGCAAAATCTTTGTCGACAACGGCCTACTGCCTCAGACGCTCGACGTGATGCGCACCAATGCCGCTCCTCGCAATATTGAGATTGTCACCGGCAATGTGGACGACTTCGACTTTGATGCCAAGCAATATTTTGCAGTCATGCTGCAGAACCCCAACCAATTTGGTGAGGTCCGCGACTATACTGATTTTGTTGCCAAGTGCCATGAGAACAAGATTTTCGTTGGTATGGCTACCGACCTTATGGCTTTGGCCATGGTGAAGACTCCTGGTGAGATGGGGGTTGACTGCTGCTTCGGCAACAACCAGCGCTTTGGTCTGCCTATGGGCTTCGGCGGTCCCCACGCTGGCTTCTATGCCTTCACCGAGGACTTCAAACGCGCCTTCCCCGGCCGCATCATCGGCTGGAGCATCGATGCTAAGGGCAATCCCGCCCTGCGTATGGCTCTGGGTATGCGCGAACAGCATATCAAACGTGATAAGGCCACTTCTAATATCTGCACCGCTAGTGCCTTGCAGGCCATCATGAGCGGCTTCTACGCCGCTTGGCACGGACCCGAAGGCATCTGCGAGATTGCTCACAACATTCACAAGATGGCAGCCAAACTGGCCAAAGAGGCTGAGAAATACGGCTACAAACAGCACAACCGCGCCTTCTTCGACACTCTGGCACTGCAATGCCCCGGCACCACCAACGCCGTCCGCAAAGTGGCCCTGGAACACCATATCAACTTCCGCTATATCTGCTCCGAATGCATCGGCATCAGCATTGACGAGACCACCTGCAAGGCCGACCTTCAGGAAATCATCAATGTGCTGGCCGAGGCCGCAGGTAAGAAAGCCGAAGAGATCCAATGCAGCTGCAACTGCGCCGACGAAGATGCCACTCTGCCCGAAAGCCTCAAGCGCAAGACCGCCTATCTGAAACAGAAAGTGTTCAACACCTACCACAGCGAGACCGAGATGATGCGCTACATGAAGAAGCTGGAGGTGAAGGACCTCAGCCTCAACCGCGCTATGATTCCGCTGGGAAGCTGCACCATGAAACTGAACGCTGCTGCCGAAATGCTGCCGCTGAGCTGGGTCGAATTTGGTGCCATCCACCCCTTCGCTCCCGAGGACCAAACGCTGGGCTACACCGAGATGATCAACGAGATGGAAGACCTGCTGGCCATCGTGACTGGCTTTGCCGGCGTTTCGCTGCAACCCAACTCTGGTTCGGCTGGTGAGTATAGCGGTCTGACCGTTATTCGCAACTATCACTTGGACCGTGGCGAGGGCCATCGCAACATCTGCCTGATTCCCGCCAGTGCCCACGGCACCAATCCCGCCAGTGCTGCCAAGGCCGGCATGACCGTGGTGGTTGTGAACTGCAACGAGCGCGGTGATGTGGATGTTGACGACCTGCGTGCCAAGGCTGAACAGTACAAAGACAACCTTGCCTGCCTGATGATTACCTATCCCTCCACCCACGGTGCTTTTGAAGAGGGTATTCTTGACATCATCAACATCATCCACCAGAACGGCGGCCTCGTCTATATGGACGGTGCCAACATGAACGGCCAGGTGGGCTTGACCAGCCCCGGCCACATGGGAGCCGACGTGTGCCACCTCAACCTCCACAAGACCTTTGCCGGTCCTCACGGTGGTGGCGGTTCCGGCGTAGGTCCCATCGCTGTCAGTGCCAAGCTGCTTGACTTCCTGCCCTCTCACGGCCAGGTCAAGGTGGGCGGTGCCAAAGGCAATGCCATGGCCGCTGCTCCTTATGGCAACGCCATGCTGTTCCCCATCAGCTATGGCTATCTGCTGATGCTTGGCGGCAACGGCCTCACCGATGCCACCCGCCATGCCATCCTTAATGCCAACTATATGCGTGCCCGTTTGCAGAAATACTATAAGATTCTGTACACCAACAAGAACGGCATGTGCGGCCATGAGTTCATCGTCGACTTCAACGAGTTCAGCCTCAAGGTGAAGGTGGGCGACATTGCCCGTCGTTTGGACGACTACGGATTCCATGCTCCCACGGTGGCATTCCCCGTGCACAACACCCTCATGGTGGAACCCACCGAGAGCGAGCCTCTGAGCGAATTGGACCGTTTCTGCGATGCCCTGATTGCCATCCGCAAGGAAATCGACGACGTGATGAACGGCAAGTACACCGAGGACAACAACCCCATTGCCAACGCACCCCATACGATGCAGGTGGTCTGCGCAGAGGAATGGGAATATCCCTACAGCCGCAAAGTGGCCGCCTTCCCCATGGAACATGAGGACAAATACTGGCCTACAATCAGCAAGATTAACGATGCCGTTGGCGACCGCAATCTGATTGCCACCTGGCAAGAATAGTTTAACTAAACCTTCATGAGAAAGCCGCCATGCAATTGCATGACGGCTTTTTTTAGTAGCCACAAAAAAAAGAGAGAACTCTATGGAATTCTCTCTTTTTTATGACAAATGGAAAACTGTTATGCCTCTTCAGCAACAGGGGGCAGGGCGGCAGCAAGCTGGGCACTGGTATCGCCTTTCTCTATGGTGAAGGTGAGATTTTCGGCCTCCTTGTCGTCTGGGTTCTGGGAAGTGATATGGATAGTGTCTCCTGGAAGAATGTCAGCCTTGATAATCTCATCGGCCAGGTCATCTTCGATATAACGCTGGATGGCACGTTTGAGCGGACGGGCACCATACTGTTCGTCCCAACCTTTCTTGAGGATGAAATCACGCGCGTTGTCGTCGAGGTCAATGTCATATCCCATGGCCTTGACACGTTTGAAGAGCCCCTTGAGCTCTACGTCAATAATCTTGTGTATATCAGACCTTTTAAGACTATTAAAAAACACAATATCGTCAATACGGTTGAGGAATTCGGGGGCAAAGCGTTTCTTCAACTCTTTGTCAATCACGGAACGTTCCAACTGGTCGCGTTCAGCCTCGCGGGCAGCAGTGTTGAATCCTACGCCGGTGCCGAAGTCTTTCAACTGTCGAGTGCCAATATTGGAAGTCATGATGATAATGGTGTTCTTGAAATCGACTTTGCGACCCAGGCCATCTGTTAGTTGGCCGTCGTCAAGGACTTGCAGTAACACATTGAAGACATCGGGATGGGCTTTCTCAATCTCGTCGAGCAGCACAATGGAATAGGGCTTGCGGCGTACTTTCTCGGTGAGTTGGCCACCTTCTTCGTAGCCGACATAGCCCGGAGGAGCACCTATGAGGCGAGAGACTGCGAATTTCTCCATGTACTCGCTCATGTCGATACGTATCATATTGGCCTCACTCTCGAACAGATATTTGGCAAGAACCTTGGTGAGGTAAGTTTTTCCGACACCCGTGGGACCCACAAAAATGAAAGAGCCTATGGGGCGGTTGGGGTCTTTGAGACCGGCACGGTTGCGACGGATGGCCTTGGATATCTGGCTGACAGCCTGGTCCTGACCAATGACAGAGCCTTGTATTTCGCTTTCCATGACCATGAGGCGATTGCCTTCATTTTGCGCTATGCGCTGCACTGGCACTCCTGTCATCATGGCCACCACTTCGGCCACATCTTGGTCGGAGACCTGGACACGCTTGTCGCGGTCATTGACCTCCCACTCATGTTTGCGCTCTGCCAGTTTGTCACGAAGCTGACGCTCTTGGTCGCGATATTCGGCTGCCTCATTGTAATTCTTTTGGGCCAGCACCTCCTTTTTGAGCTTCTCCACCTTGGCAATTTCGCTTTCGAGCGAAATAATGTCCTCGGGCACTTTCACGTTGGAAATGCGCACACGGGCACCAGCTTCGTCGAGGGCATCGATGGCCTTGTCGGGCAGCACGCGGTCACTTACGTAACGTTCAGTGAGGGAGATACAGGCTTTGAGGGCTTCGTCGGTATATTGAACTAAATGGTGGTCCTCATATTTGGACTTGATGTTGCGCAAAATGGTGAGAGTCTCCTCGGGGGTTGTTGCTTCGACAAGAACCTTTTGGAATCGCCGTTCAAGGGCTCCATCTTTCTCTATATACTGACGATACTCGTCGAGGGTGGTGGTGCCGATGCATTGGATTTCACCCCGGGCAAGGGCGGGTTTGAACATATTGGAGGCATCGAGCGAGCCACTGGCACTGCCAGCCCCCACGATGGTGTGGATTTCGTCAATGAAGAGGATGATGTCGGGATTCTTCTCCAACTCGTTGAGGACGGCCTTCATACGTTCTTCAAATTGGCCGCGGTACTTGGTGCCAGCCACGAGGGAGGCTAAATCCAGCGAAATGACGCGCTTGTCATAAAGCGTGCGGGGCACTTTGCCTTCGATGATGCGGAGCGCCAACCCTTCGGCAATGGCACTTTTGCCCACACCGGGTTCGCCAATGAGGACAGGGTTGTTCTTTTTGCGCCGCGAAAGAATCTGGGCGATACGCTCCAACTCCTTGTCGCGCCCCACAATTGGGTCAAGCTTGCCCTCGTGAGCCAGTTGGGTGAGGTCACGGCCGAAATTCTCCAATGCAGGTGTTTTGTTTTCGGACTTGGAGGAGTCGGCGCTGGCTCTATAACGGGAACCGGAAGGACGATTTTGGTCATCCTCGGGGTCAGCATATGGGTCGTCGTTGTCGTCCTCGCTGGTCTGCGATCGAAAGTCGGGTAGGGGAGAGGAGAAGTCCGAAGGATTGGCAGCAGGGGGCAGGGCTCCGTTCTTCTGGAGGTATTTGATACATCTGGCATGGTCGACCGAGTATTGCTTGAGGAACTGGGCGATAAGATTTTCACCCTCCTGCAAGATGGCCAAAAGAAGGTGCACGGTGTGTATTTCTTTGGATTTGAGCCGTGTACTTTCCAAAAAACTCAGGCGCAGTATCTTCTCGGACTGGCGGAGCATGGGTATTTCACTGTCGACAGTATAGTGGAGGTCGCTGTCCATCTGTCCAATAGTAGTTTCGATTTTGGACTTAATGGCATAGATGTCGGCTCCCAGTTCTGTCATCATTTTCATGGCCGAACAATCGTCGATGCGAATGATGCCGAGGAAGATATGTTCGACCCCTATAGCGCCGTTTTTCAAACGGATAGCCTCGTCACGACTATTGGACAGGGCTTGTTTGGCATGTTCTGTTAGTTTAGGTTCCATAGTTACTATTTGACGTTGCAAAAGTACAACAAAATCTCAATATGAGAAGGGGGTAGAGATGGTTTGTTTTCAACAAATGCATGTTTAATATGTTGGTATTATCAAAAAGTATGCCAGAAGGAATACAATCAGTTTTTTATTTGAGGTGAATTGGCTGTTAATTGTTAATAAAAAGGACTTTGAATGATACGTCAAATGGAAAAAAAATCGTATCTTTGTATTCTATATAAGATAATAGATTTACATTTTATAATTGAATTACAACAATATAATTATAGATAATGATTTCTGAAAACGAAAAAATTACGCGCGTAGACATTGAAACTACAATGAAATCAGCCTACATTGACTATGCAATGTCGGTAATCGTGTCGCGTGCGCTGCCCGATGTGCGAGACGGAATGAAGCCGGTCCAGCGCCGAATTCTTTTCGCCATGAACGACATGGGCATGTATTACAACACTCCTTATCGCAAGTCGGCCACCGTGGTCGGCGAGGTGCTTGGCCAATATCACCCCCACGGCGACTCGTCGGTCTATCTTGCCATGGTGCGCTTGGCACAGAGTTGGAATATGCGCTATCCCTTGGTGGACGGGCAGGGCAACTTCGGCAGCATCGATGGCGACAGCCCTGCTGCCATGCGTTACACCGAGTGCCGTATGCAGCAGATGGCAAACGAGCTGATGGCCGACATCAAAAAAGAGACCGTCGACATGATGCCAACCTACACCAATGAGCGCGAAGAGCCCACTGTGTTGCCCACCCGTGTGCCCAACCTGCTGATCAATGGCTCCAACGGTATTGCCGTGGGTATGGCCACCAATATGCCCACCCACAACCTGCGCGAAGTGTTGGACGGATGCATCGCTTATATTGACAACAACGACATCACTGTGGACGAGTTGATGCAGTTTGTGAAAGCCCCCGACTTCCCCGGTGGCGGCACCATATACGGCTACAAGGGAGTGCGCGATGCATATAACACCGGCCGCGGTAGCATCGTGCTGCGTGCCGACACCTCCATCGACGTTGACAACAAAGGCCGCAACATCATCGTCGCCCACACCATTCCCTATGGTGTCAACAAGAGCGAGATGATCAAGCGTCAGGCCCAACTGGTGAAGGAAGGCAAGATTGTCGGCATCACCGACATACGTGACGAGAGCGACAAGGACGGCATCCGCGTGGTGTACATGTTGCGCCACGATGTGGTTCCCAACGTAATCCTGAACAAGCTGTTCCAGTTGAGCGAACTGCAAAGTTCTTTTGCCGTGAACAACATCGCCCTGGTTCATGGCCGACCCATGCTCCTGAACCTCAAAGACCTGATTAAAAACTTTGTGGAGCACCGCGAAGAGGTGGTCACCCGCCGCACCAAGTTCGACATGGCCGAGGCCGAGAAAAGAGCCCACCTGCTGGAGGGTTTCCTCAAAGCCATCGACATCATTGACGAAATCATCCAGATGATTAAGCAGTCGGCTTCGGTGGATGAGGCCCGGCAGAATCTGATGGACCGATGGGGGTTCAGTGATTTGCAGTCACAGGCTATCGTGGAGATGCGTCTGCGCCAGCTGACCGGATTAGAGCGTCAGAAGCTGCAAGAAGAGTATGACGAGAAGATGCGTTTCATCGCCCGCTGCAAAGAAATATTGGGCGACCGTAACGTACTTTTCGGCGTTATTAAAGACGAACTAGTCGAAATCCGTGACAAGTATGGCGACGACCGCCGCACGGCAATCAAATACGAAGCCTCCAACTTCCGCATCGAAGACACCATCCCCAACGACGAGGTGGTCATCACCATCTCGCACATGGGATATGTCAAACGCACCTTGCTCAGCGAATATCGCGCCCAATCACGTGGCGGCGTGGGTTCAAAGGGCAGTTCCGTGCGCAACGAGGACTTCGTGGAGCACATCTTCATGTGCACCAACCACAACTATCTCTTGTTCTTCACCGAAAAAGGCCGCTGCTACTGGATGCGTGCCTTTGAGGTGCCCGAAGGCGAGAAAAACGCCAAGGGTCGCCCCATCCTGAACATGATTAACATAGAGCCCGACGACAAGGTGAAGGCCTATGTCAACGTGGAGAATTTGAGCGACGAAGAGTATCTGAAAGGCCATTCCATCGTGATGTGCACCAAGAACGGCACCGTGAAGAAGACCCTTTTGGAGAACTATTCTCGCCCACGCACCAAAGGTATCATCGCCATCGGCATCAGAGAGGGTGACGAACTGATTTCGGCCTGTCTGACCGACGGAAAGAGCGAGATTTTGCTTGCCTCGAAGAAGGGCAAGGTGATGCGATGCAACGAAGAAGAATTCCGCGAGAGTGGACGCGGCTCTATTGGCGTGAAAGGCATTACCTTAGAACCCGAAGACGATGAGGTAATCGGCATGTTGGTGTCCAACGATGAGAACGACGACATACTGGTGGTCAGCGAAAACGGCTATGGCAAACGCTCCAAACTGAACGAGTATCGCAAGACCAAACGTGGCGGCAAGGGCGTGATGACCATGAAACTAACCGACAAGACGGGCGGTATCATCTCTCTGACCAATGTCAACGACGACGAAGACCTGATGATTATCAACCGTAGCGGCATCACCATTCGCATGAAGATAAGCGAACTGCGTGTCCTTGGCCGTAACACCCAAGGCGTCAAGCTGATTAATTTGCGCGGCAAAGACTACATTGCCTCCATCACCAAGGTACCCACTGACAATGAGGAAGAAATGTCAAACGAAAATGCCGAAGGGTCAACTGAGGCCGACTCCACCAAGGCCACCGATTCGCCCAATGAATAGCCGAAAGGGGAGAAGATGCAATAATTTAACAATTAAGAGTACAAAATAGAAAAATAATCAACACACTAGAACTAAAAAAAATGAAAAAAATCGCTTTAATGATGGCTCTTGTAGTCGTCGGTTATGCAGTTAGCGCGCAGTCACTGAATGTCTCTAGCGCACGTGAAGCCCAGAACAGAGGCTATCTCGACAAGGCCAAGAAACTCATTGACCCCGCATGCGAACATGAACAAACCAAAAACGATGCCAAGACATGGTATTATGCAGCACTAATTTACAGCCAAATCGGTGGTGAGCAAAGCAAGGCAAAATCAAAATACAAAAACCTTGACCCCGACTGGCTGACCAAGTGCAAAGATGCAGCCCTCCGCTGCAAAGACCTTGATGTCGACAAAGAGTATGCCGAAGGCAACAACGCCATCCTCAGCTTCGTTGGCAACGAATATTACAAAAAAGCTTACGAGGCCTTTAACGCCCAAGATTGGGACGGCTGCATGAGTCTCTGCGAAGAGTCCATCAAGATGTTCATGGCCAGTGCCAAACGCGAATATGCCAACGAGTCCTACCTCATGGCCGGCAAGGCAGCTGCCAATGCCCAGAACAACGACGCTGTCAAGAAGTATTTCAAGCCGCTAGTTCGTACTAAGACCAAAGAAAACCTGGTCTATACCACACTCTTTAGACTCTACAAAAATGAAGCCGACACCAACGAAGCAATCAAGCTGGCCCAGAATTATGTTAAGTTCTGCCCTGAGGACTACAATGCTAACATGATGTTGGCCGAGGCCTTCATGATGAAAGGCAATATGGAACAAGGCAACCTCGAGATACAGAAAGCCCTTGAAAAGACTGTTGACAAACCCGAACTGCATGCCAACCTATTAGCCGCAGCCGGTGCCACTTTCGAGAATGTTGAGGACTTTGCCAATGCTGAGACCTACTACAAAGAGTCCTTGAAAACCCTTCCTAACCAATTTCTGGCCAACTTCGGAATGGGAAAAATGTTCTACAACCGTGCCGTAGACAAACTCACAGCTGTCAACGATGTGCCCCTTGATGATGAAACTGGACTGGCTGACAAATACACCGAAGAGAGTAAAAACTTCTTCCGTCAGTCTATTCCTTATTTAAAAGAAGCCATCACTTTCATTGAAAACATGTCGGCCGAGGAGCAGAGTCATAACCGTAGCAATCTCAAACAATGTCTCGATGCTTTGAAGACTGTCTATGCACGTTTGGAAATGTATGACGAGCTGAAACCCATCAATGCCAAAATTGAACAGCTCATCAAATCTTCCAACCAATAATTATTAATGTCAACAATTATAAGTCGCTGCAGTTTGCAGCGACTTTTTTTGTTTCTACAATATTTATTATAATCCTTTATTCTTCTGACACACAATATATTCGCTCACAAAACGGTTCGAATGTGGAGCTGATCTGTGGCGGAAATGGATGAAAAACGACGCGCAGGCGGCTGCTCCTATACACAATATTCCTTATCATCATTCAATTATCATACTTCATTAATAGTCGTATTCGACTCAATGAATCGCGTATAACGAAAATTTCGGGTATTCACGTTATGTAAAGTACAAAGAGCTATTATAGCTATTATATCCTATTAATGTATTCAGAACCTTAATTTAATGGCTCTAGTTTGATAAAAGACTGATTTTTAGCAGCCTCGAAGAGGCTGAATCTCAATAACCCCATACTAAGCGACCAACGGGAGCGCAGTGTGGGGATAGCGAAACCCCTACTACTCAGCGTGTCGAAGACACGCCACATTGAGAAATACGAGCAAGAATCAGTCATACTTTGTACTAGAGCGAATTTAATCAAGAAGTGCCAAGCGTTTGATGAGAGAAAGAAAATCATTGTAGTGGGCGAGTCCGCAACCTTGGCAGGTGTCGGCTGGGTCGTGATAACCGCCATAAGGGCCACCCATAGTGAGCAAGAAAATTGAGGGACACATATCGGTAAACCACCAATGGTCACTATTGGGACGGTTGTCACGTGCACGAATTTCTAAGGCCACATGCTCCTGGTCGTTCAATTGCTTGAGTTGATTATAAAACCCTTTAGTATTGTCACTCTTTGCATTGAAAAACATAAGGCCTTCATCGCCACCACAGAACATATCGATATTGCAAAGCAACTTGACTTTGCGATAGTCAATCAAAGGATGTTCGGCTGCATACTTAGATCCTTTGAGACCAGATTCTTCGCCACTAAAAAGCATAAAGACCATCGTGTAATAGGGTTTCTTCAAGGTGGAGATGCGGGCCAAGTCCATCACAGCAGCCACACCACTGGCATTGTCATGTGCCCCATGAAATACGATGCCGTCACCCATTGTGCCACAATGGTCATAGTGAGCTGTAAAGACAATCATGGAATCCACCACCCCCTTAACATAACCAACTACATTTTGTGACCAATAATTATTGCGATACTGCAATGGGATATTAGCTTCTACTTTCTTGACTCTTTTGGGTAACAACGTGTCCAACACTTCAATGCAAATAGGATTTGATTGGAAATCACCTACGATGGGGCTGTAGGTATCCAACTGTTTGACTCCAAATACCCAGGTGCCGTCTTTCAGCTGTTTTTTCCATACGGCTTGGGCAATCTTATTCTCATAACGAGCTGACGGATAAACCCTATATTGTGAAAATGGGATGAGTTCGTTGCCATTTATTTTTAATGAAATAGGGCCTTCAAGACTATAGCAATTGTAGCTGTATCTTTGATAATAGTTGACTTGCAAAGGTAGCACGCCAAGACGTTTCATTTCGCTGGAAAGATAGGCAGCAGCGATGGAGTCACCTTTGTAGCATGAGCCACGACCAAACATCTTATCGGATGAGAGCGAACGGATAATTTGTCTGGCATAGGATGAATCCTGAGCCTTTACAACATTTAAAGTCAGCAAGATGAACAATAGTAACAGAAAGCTTCTTTTCATGACATAAATAATTAAAATCCCGGAAATTTAAAGAAAAGTGTCGGCAACATCAGTAAAAACCCTATCACGATTAGGGCTAGGATAAATTTCCAAATCCACTTGACCCATGTGGCATAAGGAATCTTGGCCACCCCAATGCATGCAATAAGAACACCACTAGTGGGGGTTATCATATTGGTGAACCCATCACCGAACTGGAATGCCAGAACAGTAGTTTGGCGACTTACATTAATCAAATCGGCAAATTGGGCCATGATGGGCATAGTGAGGGCTGCTTTGGCAGAACCGCTTGGCATGATGAGGTTGAGCAGTGTTTGGAAAAGGTACATGACACCGAGCGAGGCCACTTCGCCAGTCTCGGCAAGAGAGCGCGTAAGGCCATAAAGAATTGTGTCAATGACTTTCCCGTCGCGCAGGATGAATATGATGCCGCTGGCCAAACCGACAACAAGTGCGGCGGACAGGATGTCTTTGCAACCAGCCAAGAAAAGCTTGGCAATATCGTCGGCACTTTGCTTGTCGGCGATACCACTGCAAATGCCCATGGCCAAGAACAACGCCGAAATTTCCATCACATACCAGCCATAGCCCAGCACTCCCACTATCAAGAAACAGATGGTGAAAAGCAGAATGTCTAGGATGAAGAAATGCACCGATTTGCGCAGCATAAAGAAGCCCGAAATGATGAAGAGTCCGGCCAACACAGGCAGAATGACCAGGTTGGCATCTCCCCCACCAATATTGATGGTGGTGGAGGGCATCATAACTGCACACGCCACCATGATGGCCGAGAGTATGCCGTACAGCACCCATGCCACTCGTGGGGTGTGATATGCGACCGGCGAAAGTGTCTGCTCCTGCACCCGCTGGCGCCAATAGTCATCCAACTTGAACATAGGAGACTTCTCCGGATGTCGTTTCACCCTATTGGCATACAAGAGGACAAAAGTTATGCCAATAATAGTCAGCACCACCCAGCAGAAAAAGCGATATTCAAGTCCCGAAAAGATGGGCAGTTCGGCTATGCCTTGGGCTATGCCGATAGTGAATGGGTTAAGCATGGCTCCGGCAAAACCAACATGTGCGGCCACATAGCACATGCAAACACCCACAATTGAGTCATATCCCATCGAGATGGCCAATGGGACGAAGATGATGACAAAGGCAATAGTCTCCTCACTCATTCCAAAAACGGCCCCGAAAAGGCTGAACATGACCATTATCAATGAAATGATTATGTTCTCGACTCCTAGTTTTTGAAAGAATTTGTATTTGTTCAGTTTCAGCACCCTGCGCAGGAATGCCATGACACCTACGTCGATGGCATGGCTGTTGTTGAGAATCCAGAAGGCTCCGCCAACCATCAAGATGAAGATGATGATGTCGGCCTTATCGACAAATCCATTGAAAAGTGAGGAGAAAATCTGCCACGTCTGTGGTTGACTCTCGACATAGTGAAAGGAATTGTTTTGCACCACTTCTCGGGTGGATGTGCTCCCGTCGGCATTCTGGATAGAGATAGTCTCCCTAACAAACTCACCAGCAGGTACGAACCAGGTGCAAATTGCCGCAATGACAATGAGTGCAAAAACTATGGTAAAAGTATGTGGTATTCTCTTCATGGCATTGAGGCCAAATAGCTGTTACGATAATGATAGTCGGAGGAAACGTCTTCGCCGAACCAATCTGGAGGGACAAAGCTGTTGGCTACCTGAGTATTGGGAAATTCCACTTCGACCAACATCAAACCCCTGTGGCGGCCATGAAAGATATCCAATTCAGCCACCAAGCCTTCGTAAGCACCGTCGCCCATCTGCTGGCGTAGGTTGATACGATAACGGGTCTTCCCCACCCTTCCGCTGTCGCATTTTGTTAGCAAATGATTGTATGCCTGTTCACTAAGAGTGAATTCCTCCTCGCGGTTGTGGATTGCAGAAGAAGGGTTGGAAAGCTTTTCTTTGACAGTTAAGATATATGCATCACCCATCTTGCGGATGCGCAAGGTGGGTGATGTGCACAAATAGGCTTGTTCTATATCGTAGTGCTCGTATTGCTCTAAATCAAAAGGCAAATCTCGCACAAGAAATTTGCGTTCTATCTCCATGAATTACAGAGTCTTCAGATAGTCCGTGACATTCTTTTCAATGCGGGCGGTAACATCCGAACAGTCATCTGCCTTCTGGAACTTTTCACCTGTGATGTGCTCATAGAGTTCAATGTAGCGATCGGTAATGCTGTTGACAATCTCATCGGTCATTTCGGGTACCTGTTGACCAGCCTTGCCCTGGAAGCCATTGGCCATCAGCCATTCGCGGACAAACTCCTTGGAGAGTTGGCGCTGATGTTCGCCTTTGGCCAGACGCTCTTCGTAGCCTTCTGCATAGAAATAGCGGCTGCTGTCGGGGGTATGAATCTCATCAATCAAATATATCTTACCCTCCCGCTTACCAAACTCATATTTGGTGTCTACCAGGATAAGGCCTTTGGAAGCGGCAATCTCTGTACCCCGCTGGAAAAGAGCCAAGGCATACTTCTCCAGTTGTTCGTAGTCTTCCTTGGAAACCAATCCTTGACTGATAATTTCGTCGCGGGAGATATTCTCGTCGTGGCCCTCGTCGGCTTTGGTGGTGGGGGTCAAGATTGGGGTGGGGAATTTTTGGTTTTCCACCATTCCTTCGGGCAGGGGCACGCCACAAAGGGTTCTGGCACCTGCTTTATATTCGCGCCAGGCACTGCCTGCCAGATAACCGCGGACAATCATCTCCACACGAAAACCTTCGCATTTGAGACCCACGGTAACCATCGGGTCGGGCGTGGCTAATTTCCAGTTGGGGACGATGTCGGCAGTGGCATCCAGAAATTTGGCTGCAATCTGGTTTAGCACTTGCCCCTTATAGGGAATACCCTTGGGGAGGACAACGTCGAAAGCACTGATGCGGTCGCTAACCACCATGGCCATATATTTGTCATCGATATTGTACACATCGCGCACCTTACCGACATAGAGACTCTTTTGTTTAGGAAACGAAAAATTAGTTTTTATTACTGCTCTCATAATAGTTGTTTTTAAGTTTGTATTTTTTATTGATTGACTTCTTCGTCCAACTGCTGGGCAAAGAAAGTGAAATTTACTTTTCCATAGTTACGGTGCTGCCAAAAATGAGGATGCTCTTCAAACTGATACTCACGAGGATGTTCTAGAACAAAAATGCCGTCGTCAGTCAGCATTTTGTGCTCAAAAATGAGGTCAGGCAACTGCTGAAGGTTTTCCAAAGCATAAGGTGGATCGGCAAAAATGATGTCGAACTTCTTGTAGGCCCGCTTGATTAGGTCAAAAACATCGGAACGGACAACATGAATATTATTCACCTTGAACTGTCGGGCGGAATCCTTAATAAAGTCGGTGCACTGCGCGTTGATGTCGATTGATGTCACCTCCTTTGCCCCACGGGAAACGAACTCTAAAGAGACTGCTCCCGTACCGGCAAAAAGGTCTAAAACGGTGCAGTCTTCATAATCGACATAGTTATTGAGTATATTAAAAAGGCTTTCGCGAGCCATGTCGGTTGTTGGACGGACTGGCAAAGTGGTAGGAGGATAGAGTCGTCGACCTCTGAGGGAACCTGCAATAATACGCATATATTATTATGAGTTATGATAGCAACATGACATGTTTATATGTAGGGAGTGAGCGGAATTCTGGATTAGAATATGATATGGGACGGCCTGTAAAGAGGGTCACATTGGGGAAATAGTGCTGAAGATGGGCATAAAACTCCCTATCCACATTGCCACAGATGGCCAACTCCATGTCAGGGGTTTCTAGGTGGAGTTGCTTCATCAGTTCTATGGCATGATAAAGCAATTCTTCATTATTCTGAATCGAATAACTATTGCTCAGCAATAATTGCCCATTGAAAAAGGCCTCATAGTCCCCTACCCCAGCGCGCACATGCATCAGAACGACAGGGTGGTGGATGCTTTTCTGGAGCATTTGGTCACATGCAAGAACCGAATGCTGACAGTGAACATCTATGCCGGGAATGGCTAATTTGAATGCGGTCACAACCGATGCCGGAGCAGCAAAAACCATCATAGAATGCAGGTAGGGCACCGCGATATGGTAAACACCCATATTGATGTCAACATGAGCAACCATGCGGAGATACTGTCGGTCTCTCACCGACTCATGCAAATGGTCGGGAATCCAAACAAACTGCTCTGTTGGGATGACAAGCCGTGCCTGCCGGAAGCCAAAAGTAGAAACCCCAACCTGGGCGAAGCAATCCTTCACGGCTTGGCTCAACGCTTCTAAGGCAAGGTTTAGCTCGACGACAGCTTCTCCGTACATCACGATTTCGTCTTGAAAGGTGGTAACCGAAAAAGAAAATCCATCTGCCGAGAGGCAAATGGATAATCTTAAATCGTTATTGGCCACCGCCTTATCTGACGTGATAATAGTTGTGACTTTATGCGACATTTTTATTCAAAGTTACCATCAGTAATGGCCTGAGTCATATCACCCACTTTCCAACCGGGGAAACGATGATTTTCTTTCAGTTCAGCCAATTTGTTGATGACGAGCTGTTCATCCAAGTCGGCAAGGAGATTTTCCATCATTACCTTGCATTCAAACACAGGCATCTGATAGCCGCTCTTCTCGATGAAGCCGGCTTCAAGTTCAAACTCATTTTTCTCGCCTTTGGGATAAGGAACATATCGGAGATTGAGAATTTCCTCATCGGTGAGGTTGAACTTAGCCTTGGGGTTGGCTCTGAGGTTCTCAATGGGGTTGACGTAAGCAACTACACGAGAAACATAACCAAGTTTTATGGCTTCGGACTCAGGCAGCTCTTCAAGCTTCACATCCTCTGGAATCTTATCGTAGTTGATGTTTTTGTTAACAACGCTCAGGCTGTCTTCATTCATCAGACGGTTGAAGAGTGTGTCGAAACTGCCAGTGTAGCAACCGTAAGTGTTCTTATAAGCATCTTCCAGAGCACGAATGGCTTTTAGTTTTTCTGCACATGCATTACGGCGCATGTCATACTCATTTTGAAACTTAACAGGCTTCATGATGCTTGATACGAGCCATATTGCAAGGCCGATAATCACTAAGCCTAAGAGAATCTGGATTAAAGTTCTACTTTTCATGTTATATTATTGTTTTATTTTTATCTTAAAATCAGTTTGCAAAGATACGAAAAAAGTAAGAAGTGACGAAAAAAAAGTTGAAAGTTTTTTTATATCATTGCTCACGATGATTTATAATAACCTGACAATCAAAATTATTCTTGATCCACTCACCCAATCTTTCTGCACAATAAACAGACCTGTGTTGGCCTCCAGTACAGCCAAAACTGACCGTCAGGCTTGTGAACTTCCGCTCCAAGTATTTTTTTATGGAGGGCCCTACCAATTGCTGCGCACCCGCTAAGAAATTTTCAACAGCTTCGTCTCCTTGCAAAAATTCTATCACCGGTCGATCCTTCCCGGTATAGCATCTATATTCGGCATATCGCCCAGGATTGGGGAGCGCACGGCAGTCAAATACATATCCTCCTCCATTGCCTGAAGTATCTTGCGGGATGCCTTTCTTGTACGAAAAACTATTAATGGTCACAGTTAGACCTTGGGGGATGCTTGTATGTGCAGTCAATTCTGAGTCTGCCACTTTACGCAAAACCTCAGTAAGATGGGGGACGTCAATGGGCAATGGATGATTTTCGATAATCGTTCTCAGATTATTGATTGCCAACGGAATGCTGTTAAGGAAATAATCCTTTCGCTCAAAATATCCTCGATAGCCATATGCACCCATAGCCTGCATTATGCGCATCAACACATAACCCCAGAAATAGGAAAGGAACTCTTCTCTATCTAAAGGAGTTTTCTTGCTAAGGCCGTCGATATAATGGTTTAGAAGTTCTTGCCGGATGGGTTCGGGAATATCGCTTTTGGCACTGTAGAGCAGTGATGCCACATCATACTGTGCGGCCCCTCTCCTACCCCCTTGGAAATCTATATAATATGGAGTTCCATCATGCAACATTATGTTCCTTGATTGGAAGTCTCTATAAAGGAAATAATCACAATCGGTGGAGAGCAAATACTCAATCAGCCGATGGAAGTCTATCTCCAAAAGATTTTCATCGAAGGGTACTTGTTTCAGTTTAAGGAAGTAGTATTTGAAATAGTTCAGGTCCCATTGCATCGACTGCCCATCAAAATCACTGCGTGGATAAGCCTTGGTGAAATCCATGTCACGCCCGGCCAACTGAATGGTCGAAAGGTCGTCCAGCACTTTTTTGTAAATCTTCAGAACCTCTGTGTCAAAACCGCCTCCTTGACGCCTTTTATCATACACATAATTATATAAGGTAATATCGCCTAAATCTTCTTGAAGATAGATTTGCCGCAACTCATCAACCATGTATACCTGCGGCACACAGATACCTTTCTGTCTTAAAGCTTGACTATAGTAGAAGAAAGCTTCATTCTCCCGAATGTCATCATTGAACGCGCCAACGCAGTGACGATTCTTTCCTTTGATGCGCCAGTACTGACGATGGCTCCCGTTGGCAGAGAGCCTCATCATTTCTTGGGCTTCCTCGCCACACCATTTTGCGAACAGTTGCCGCAACGTCTCTTCCATTGGTCAGTCGGTTAATTCGTCCAACATGTGGCACGTACCGCTGAAGAAGGCTCCGGGTTCGATGGCGAGCTTATTTGCCACAATATCGCCTTTGACTTTGGCTGAGGAATAGAGCGTAAGAAACTCTTTCACCGAAAGGTTGCCGTCTATGGTGCCCATTACATTGGCATTTTGGCACACCACGTTTCCTTTGATATATCCCTGCTCGCCGATAACCAATTTGCCCGTCAGGGTCACATTGCCGTCCAAGGTTCCGTCCATACGGAAATCACCGTTGGCCTGTATATCGCCCTTTATGGTCGTTCCCACTGTGATGGTATTGATAAGACTATTTATTGTGTCGCTCATTTGATATAGTATTTTTCATAAAACAATTTGTACGCATCCACCTTTTTGCGGTTATAAAGTGTGGCATAATTCTGCTGAGAGATGGCGAATATTTGATAGTCGTTCGTGTCATATTCGCGCATGGGCCCTTCCTCTCGCATTAGGTGCTTGGCAAAATCCACGGCATCGGACGCGTTGCTAAAGCTCTTGATGGTAATCATCTGGGTGGAATCGGTGAACATCAAGGGTTTCACCTGCAACCCAGCATTGCCGTAATAGGTGTTCAGAAACAAGCCCACCTTACTTTGCAATTGTGTGGCTCTTATCTTCTTGTCCTTAACCAAGATTATCACTTGATGTGGTTTGTCGGCACGGTAACGAAACAGCTGTGCCTCTGGCGGAAGTTCATCCGTACCCTTCACCATTTGGGCAGTGCTGTCTCTCAGCTGAAGCACTTTCCGCTCCAATTGGTCCATCACCGAGTCGCTCATTTCTTCCGCTCCGCTGTTGGCTATATATTTTCCCCCTTCTCCCATCAGATAGTCTAGCTGTGCCTGTGCCAAAGAAACGATACTGTCTGTCCGAGGAGCGCTGGACACTATTTCCATAAAAGTTTTGATGGCTGATGCCTTGTTGTCCATTCGGGCATAGGCCAAGCCCTCCCAGTAACTGAATTTACTCAACATCGGATTACCTTCATACAGCCTTTTTGCTGAAGCAACCGACTGCAGCACATCGCTATAACGACGTTTGCGATATAGGTTATACACTTCGTCGTAGTCTTCGTTTATCAATTGGCTACGGCGGATTATCTCCTTGTAGTAATCTTCGTCCAGAATGAGATTGGAGAAATCGCTGTCGGGAAATCCTAGCAGCACCATGTCGCGATAATAATTAGAACTAGGGGTGTTGCCTTGCTTATCATAGATCTTGTAGAGCATATAGAATGCTTGCACAATCTCCGCGTTGTCGGTATAGTTGTTGGCCAGACGCAAATAACATTCCAATGCCTTGGCCGTATTGTGGATGCCGTCAAAATAGATGTAACCCGCGTTAAGCAAGCCCACTGCCGTCTCTGCTTGCATGGAGTCCTGCTCGGCCTCACTTTTAGGCAGGTTCTTCAGGTAATATGCCACCGCATGGGGGTCGTCTGGATTCCCATTGTCTCCCGGGTTCTTCTCAGCATCAACCAAGGCTGAGTCTTTGACCGTTTCGCCGATTTCTTCAGTGTTGTCACCATTCTCGTTTTCATCATTGAAGGCCAACATATTCATACCAAGTAGGCCCTTCTTGGACAAAAACCAATAGTCTTCCAGCGAGCGCATTCCCCACCGCTGACGAAAGGTCTCTTTACCCTTCTGAACCGTATTGCTGTTATAGAAATACCAGTCGCCTTGCAGTGTGTTCTGTTGTGCCTTTCCATCGTTGGCAAGTTGGGCCAGCAATTCGCGTTCCTTTGCTTCCTCTTCTGCCTTTTTCAGTTCTTCTATCTTCTTATTGATAAGGGCCAGACGTTCCGGCTCTGTCATGTTGGCAACTGCTATCAAGCTGTCATTGCGCTCAATCACCCGCGTATATGAAACCAGTGATGTGAGCAGGTCGTAACGCGACTTGATGTCTTGATAATGAGGATAGTCGGGCTTTATCAGACTAATAGCCGTGTCGTAATAGATTTGCGACTGGTCATAATTCTGGAATTTGGTGTACATGAGTTCCCCCAAGCGGATGGCCGAACGGGCCTTCTGTGCGGGGTTGGACTTGGACACTGCACAGGATGTCTTCAATGCCTCTACTGCCTTTTTAGTCTCCTTCATGCCCAAGTACATCTCGCCTTTGGCATAGTATATCTGATCTAAAAACTCCTCGTTCTTCTTGTCCTTCAGCATCTTGTCCAGCAGACGCTCCAACTTGGCCTGGTCGGTATGTTGAAGGTCGGCACACGAAGCCAAATTCAGCCGTGCATTGAACTCCATCTCATATGTGGGACCATATCCGAGCACCTTTTCGTAGTACTTCGATGCCGTCGGCCTCTTGTCTTGGTCTTGATATATCTGGCCCAAGATATAGCATATTCTCGCCTTCTGCCTTCGGGAAGGCTTTTCGTCCAATGCCAATTTCAGAAACTGAACGCCTTTCTTGTATTTCTCTTGAGGAATAGTACATTCCGCCAGGGCCAAATAAAGATTCAATTTCTGTCCGCTGGAGAAATTGCCTTTGCCTAGGGCGGTCACCAACTCGTCGAGCATGCCCTCGGCATCCTGATAGCGCCCGTCCTGTGTGGAGCAACGTGCATAGAGTATTGACGCCTCATCCCCGATGTCCGTTCCCTGATATTGCGACATAAGCATCTGGCAAGTGCTGGCGGCATTGGCATAGTCGTGTTTGTAGAATGTCGCATAGGCCATCATCATATAACACTTGGGAATATATGCCACATGTTCCATTCCGTTGACCATGATACTATGCTTCTTAATGCCCTTCACGCTCTTCTCAATGGCGCGGTCGAACTGAGGGTTCATAGACATGGCCTCTTCTTTGGTGCCCAGTTTATACACCGGAAGAATCCGGGTATAGTCATCCTTCACCTGCCGCTCCAGCATCTCCACACCCTGTTTCAGGCTCTCGTTGCCGTTCCACCAGACATTATAGTGGGTTGTAGTGTTATGAAACTGAACATTTGTCCAATTGGCCTTCTGCGTCGAACAAGCGTATGCCAGAATGGCCACGCTTACCGTTGCAAATGTCAATTTGATAATACTCAGTTTCTTCATACTGCCAGCCTCAATTACACATTAAATCTGAAATGCATGATGTCGCCGTCCTG
>DFDY01000198.1 GCA_002368955.1 Bacteroidales bacterium UBA3816 | reverse complement strand
GTCTTTTATCAAACTAGAGCCAACCTAAATCGGTCATAGACAGACCTAAAAAAGTGAAATAGATTGGGTTGTCGGCCTAATGACCAATTTGGGTTAGATTCAGCCGCTTGTGTCGTGTCCCTCTCATTCTCTTTCTTTGTGTTTGAATCTTCGCCGTCATCATCTCGCTTTTGCTCCATTTCCAAAACGTTTAGGTGTTAGTTATATAGCGGTGGGGTAACTTTTTTATAGCGCATTACGACTGAATGCAGAAGCATGTCGACTGTGACAAAAGCGACTTTCACCTTTGAAAACCTTCGCTGTGGGGACTGAGGTTGAGGGTGCCAAGAGGCGTGTGCGATGGTGGAATGGTTGGGTAGAAAAGGGTGCGAGAACGGGAAAAGCAGGAGAAGTGTGTTAAATAGTATTAAAAATACATGGTCTAGGGGTAACTATTTCGGAGCTATGGGAACTAATAAATGAAAGTTTCTTTCAAGAGCCTCCAGTAGCGGTAGGCGGGTGGTTGAGGTGAATGGAGTCAGAGTGAGGGAGTGCGGGAAAGAACTAGAAAAGCAGAGACGGTGATTTAGAAATGAGTTGAAAATGTTAGTAAATAAATATATTAATTAAAAAATGTTGTCAATTCAATTTTTATTCGTAAATTTGTAGGTTCAAAAAAAACTATTTTTGGCCTCCCGAAAATGGCTTTTTTGACATATAATAAGTTGAAAATAAATTAAATATTAAATAGTAATATGAAAAAAAGATTTTTACTCTTCGGACTGTTTTTTGCCCTACTGGGCGTCACGTCCCGAGCCCAAATCTATGAAATGTTCTTCCAGGACTTTGAAAATGGGTCGCCGGAGAACTATTCGATTATTGATGAATCTGGCGGCACCCATGGCGGTGCTCAGGGAACTATTTATTCCGGCGGAAGCAAGGCCATGAAGTTGAACATGGTTCAAAGCCTGTTCAACTATATGGTTTTGGACACAATTGACTTCTCTGGGTACGCTTTTAATCACTACATCCTTGAGTTTCAGCATATTTCGTATGCGCCACCATCTCATATGACTTCAGGTACCGAGGGCTGTATTATTGAGGTAAAACGCCCCGGACAGGCTATTTGGACTCAGTTGAACAGTACGCACTACAATATGACCGAAGGCGGTAGTATTGAGTTCAGTTCGTTGGCTTTGTTCAACAAGTACTCTTATACCGAATGGGAAAGCTATACGGCCGTAAGCAACCAGATGTGGAAGTCCGAACGCTTTGACTTGGACGCTCTTTTTCTGTCTGTCGCGCCTGCTGACCGACAGCTTATCATACGTTTCAGAACCCCGAAGAGCACTGCTGCCACGGGCGCATCAGACGATGGCTGGTATCTTGACGACATTCGAGTACGTGCCTCTCCGCAGCCCATTGTTTTCCCGAAAATCGTCATGCGCGCTTTCCCCGACTATATCAAATACCCCAGCAGCCGTGGTGCTAAGTTGATTGCCGACGTTACCACAACGTTGAGCCAAGGCATCAACGGCAACGCGGTTTTCTGTGAATATAGAGTGGGCCACCGCAACACCCTCGACACTGTTTACCTCCATCGCGAGGCTCCGGGGTCGAGCCGTTTTGTGGGCCGCATTCCTTTTTACGGCTATGACACCATCATGGAGTATCACATCATTGCCAAGGACTCCACGACAAATGCCAATACGAGATATTTCCCCAAGAACTCCAGTCAGTGGAAACGTTATAAGTGTGTGCGAGGAAAGACCCATACGAGCATGCCTTCGACAATGGGCATGACCTCATCGGCCAACTTCCCATTCCCACAGTATGCAGATAATAGGTCGGAGTTCATATACGATAGTGCTACAATGGCTTCAATGGGTTTTGGCCCTGGCTATATCACCAATTTCCGTTTTTATCTGCACACATCGGCAACGACCGTCACGCGTCCGCATCTCCAGTTCCGACTGGCCAACAGGCCTAACTCTTACAATGTTGGTGCCTCCGTTACCACTTTCTCTAGCGAGGAGATGCAGATTCTCTATGATGGAGCTTTCACCATCGAGCAGGCTGCAAACAATACCTATAAGATGGTCACCCTGCAGGACACTTTCTTCTATGGCGGTGCCGATTTGGCATTGCAGACTTTCTATGATGGCAATGTCGACATGTCGGTTCATCCTGTCAAGCATATCCCAGCCACGAACAACAAATGGTCCCTCTATATGGGCGGTGAGCACGCCAGCATGCATTTCGATGCTTTGGGTGCCGACGTTGACCAGTTCGTCAGTTGTTATTCCGCCAATACCCGTCCATGGGTCCAGTTCTATGAAACACTGAACGTGCCTCTGATTTACGATGCCGGTATCGCGGCCATGGCTTACCCCAACTACAACACGCCCTGCAATGTGGGCACAGACAGTGTGGTGGTTTGGCTGAAGAACTATGGCGACTCGGTTCTGAATGGCGACACGATTTATTATTCAATTGACTATGGCGCCCCAGTGTCTTACTATTGGTCGGGCTCGCTGAACGGGGGTGATTCTACCCGCGTGGTTGTCTCCACCACTCAGAACTTCACCATAGGCTATCATACCATCCGCGCCTGGACCCGTGGCATGTTGGATTCGCGCCACCATTACTATGTGGACCACGAGCCCTACAACGATTCGACTGCCACACAGTTTGCTGCCTGTAACGGTCCTTACAGCGGCACGCTGAGCATAGGTTCCGGTGCCTCGCACGACTTCGCTTCACTGGAGAAGTGTCTTTATGTTCTCAGTCGTTGCGGTGTGGACGGCCCCACCACGGTGAAGATGCCTGCCGGCAACTACGACATCACGTCGTTCCCCTTTATCCCTGGTGCTTCGGAGACCAATTATGTGCAGTTTGAACCCGCCACCCCCAACGCGGTAGTCAATTTCCGCCGCGCCCGTCTCAACCAGACAATGAACGCCGCTTATTTGGTCGACTTGTCACAGGCTCAGGGTGTCCGCTTCTACAATATTAATTTTTATAACGGCCGCTTTTCCGACAATCGTTGCAATGTGTTGGTTCAGACAGGTGTTTCCACATTGAATTGCCAGTTCCTCAACTGTACGTTTGCCGATAGTAACGTTGCCGCTCTCTCAGCACAGGCCCTTCTCCGTGCCAGCGGTGCCAACAACACCTTGGTTCAGAACTGTACTTTCTATGGCGGTATAATCGGTGCCGATGTGGCCGGTCCTGCTCCTGACAACCGTTCTAATGGCAATGTCATCCAGTATAACACGTTCGCCAATCAGGTCAACACGGCCATCCGTGTGGTCAACCAGAACGCTGTGTGGGTCGACAGCAACTTTGCCAACGATGTGCAGACCAACACCAGTTATATCATTCTGGGCCAGTATTGCTACCAAGGATCAAAGATTACCCGTAATAAGATTTACTCCTCGAAGGGTGCCTGCTGTATCGGCGTTTCGGACATGCACGGCGACAGTGAGCACTACTGCATCGTGGCCAACAACATGATTGTTTCGGTTGATGACGGTACATCTAACCTGCTCACCACGCCCCTCAATATTATTAAAGGTTCGTATATTAAGACGGTGTTCAACTCCGTCCGCATGAATGCTCCCGACCGTGTGAACATTGCGGCTGCCACCTTTGGCGGTGACGTGATTAGCAACAGCTATTTCCAAAACAACGTCATTGCCACCTTTGATACCTCCAACTACGCCTTCTCCTTTATTCCTGGCGACAACACCGACAACCTGCATGTAGACCACAACTGCTATTATTCGGTCAGTGGTGTGCTCAACAAGCTTAGCGGTGTCAACTATACCAATATTAATACTTGGCGCAACGCAGTGCCATATGACATGGGTTCCGTCAGCGGCAACCCCAACTATACCAACGGTTCCGTCAGCCGCGTGGACTTGCGTTCGTTCAACACCCTGCTGCGCAATGTGGGTGTGCCTGTCCCCGAAGTCACCATCGACCTCTTCGGTTCGACCCGTAATGCCACCGCGCCCAGCTTGGGTGCATATGAGGTGACTGCCCTCTCGGTGGACTTCAAACCCATCGGTTTCGTCACTCCCTATGAATCCTATTGCGGCGCTTCCAGCTCCATCCCTGTTGAGGTCATTGTCACCAATACGGGTAATGGCAACTACACTTATTCTGCCGCAAACCCCGTCAACGTATACTATAGTATCGACAACGGTCCGGTTCAGTCCTTTGTCATGAACCAGAATTTCGGGCCTGACGACACCCTCTCATTCCTCTCCACCCGCACCATGTCGCTTCCCAGCGGCGCGGGCAATACGGACCGCATTTACAATATCCGTTGGTGGGTGAAATGCAACCTCGACCCCGACGACCTCAACGATACCGCCACATGGGTGGTCAACTCGCGCTATGCTGCGCCTGCCCCCACGGTCATCAACCAGAATGTCAACTACAATACCGTTGCCACCATCACTCCTACCGCTGGCATCAACACCTGGCCGGTGAGCTACTATACTTCAGGCAACGGACGTCAACAGCGTTCGGGTATATCCTGGTACTATGACAACAGCGACTCCACCAAGTTCTATTATGGTCCTTCGCTGACCACCACACCCATCTACGACGACACCACTTTCTATATCTCTCAGAAACGTAACCTCCCCTTGGTGAAGATTACCGAGGTGCAGGTGAACCGCACGGCTGTGGGTGCCACCGACCCCATGCCTTCATGGATGAACTCCAGCACCTTTGCTGTTGAGTTGACCAACTGCGGTGACTATCCTGCCGACCTAGAGGGCGACTCAGTCATAGTGGTTCAGCCCACTGCGGCTGCCAAAGTGTGGGTGCTCCCAGCTGTCACTATTCAGCCAGGTGAGAATCTTGTACTTCAGTTCCGCACTTCGTCTGCTGCGACTGATTCTACCCGCACCATCTGTGCACCCAGTTCTGCTGTTGTGTCGCCACCCTACACTGCCAATTTCGGCGTTATCTATCGCGATGGTCACGGCATAGCCGACGCAGTTGCATTTAATAATGTGATTACAGCCCCCTCCACTCAGGCTGTCAACTGGAACAACCAGAGCATTCCCGCTGCTGTTTGGTCAGGTTCGGCAATTGATTTGGCTAAGAATGGCGGCACGGCCAATACGCCCACTGCTGGTGCCCGCCGTATCTCCTGGCCCACCAACTCCGTGTCGGGTGCTCCCACTGCCACCGCCACTCTCTGGCAGGTGGCCACGGCTACCAATTTGATGCAGATGGGTGAGACTGAGTCTAACTTGATTCGTTACTTCGACAATGGATGTGAGGGTGCTCGCGCAGCCGTGAACCTACATGTCATCAATCGTCCTACTTGCGACTTGGCAGTAGATGAGCCGGTGGTTGACACGGGTTGTAACCTGAGCACAGCTGAGCCTGTTGTGGTTACGGTGCACAACTATGGAGCACAGACCTCTTCGGCTGTCATCCTTCACTACAGCCTTGATGGAGGTGCTACGGTGGCTTGCACCGACACCCTGCCTGGCTTGGCCTCCCTCAGCGAGGTGACACACACATTCTCCAACACCATTAACATGCATGCCGGTTCCGACACCGTTTTCAATATTACGGTATGGGTCGATGCCGTTTCGGGCGATATTGACCACGACAACGATACCTCAAGTTTGGCCGCCATCTCCAATTACTCACCTGAGATTCCCTATGTCATCTCTCCCCGCGTAGTCAACTATGGCGACACGCTTATGCTTTCCGCTATTGGCAATCCTTCTACCGACTGGGTGGAGTGGTACGATGCTTCTCATAATCTCTTGGGAGTCACATCGGGTACTATAGCTACTCCGTATATATATCATCTCGACACCTTCTACTACAATGCCGTAGCACTGAAAAACCATGCTAACACCCAGGTGGGTACTCTTGCTTCGGTCAGCAACAATAACTACCCCTCCCCCTATACTCCCAAGAACCGCTACGTCAAGGAGCAATACCTCTACACTGCCGAGCAGATTGCCGCTGCTGGCCATACTGCTGGAACCATCAGCTCTCTGGCCTTCTACCTCAATTCGGTGTCTGTCCCCTCATTCACTTTCGACTATTATACGATTAAGATGGGCACCACCACCAATAACACTTTCTCCAACGGTACCTATCTCACAGGCCTCACCCAGGTTTATAGCGCCAACAACCTTACCCTCACTCCCGACAACGTGGGTTGGGTGACGCATATACTTGATTCACCCTTTGTCTGGGACGGCACTTCTACCATCGTCATTGAAATCACCCGCGCCCTGAGCACTGCTGGTATCAACAATGCATCCTCTACCACATACACCGCCCAGGCCAACACCGTCATCACCAAGCAACACGCCAACACCGACCAGTCTACTCAAACTTCTGGTACCCGCGGCGGCAACCGTCCCGACTTGCTCATCGGGTTCCTGGAACCCATCGGATGTGAGAGCCCAGAAGGGGTAGTCTACGTTCAGGTTAGCGGCGTGCCCGACAACGATGCCACCTTTGCTTGGGACGACGATTCCACAGGTACGGGTTCCACTGCCGGCATCTTCAGTTCTTGCGACACCTCTGTTATGTATGCCCGTATTACCAATATGGGTAATGACACCATCCGCAACTACACTCTCCGCTATAAGATTGACAACGATCCTTGGCAGGAGACACATGGTACACTCAATAACCTCACGCTGAGCTATTCCTCTCGTGTCGAACTGCTCCGCACCCACTTTACTCCTGGCCGTCACACTATCACGGCTGTGGTGAATGTGGCAGGTGATACAATTAATGCCAATGATACTATCTATCGCGCCATCAATGTCCGATTCTGTCAGGGTGAATATGTCGTGGGTTCCTGCCTCAGTAGTGACTTCCCCAACATCACAACTGCTCTGGACACCCTTCATAATGCAGGTGTCAGTGGTCCTATTGTTTTCCGCCTTTGCTCACAGACTTTCAATGAGCAACTTACACTGGGCAACGTACCGGGTGCAGATGCCACCAACACGGTTACTTTCAAGACAGTTGTTGGTGCAAGTCAGAATGCTCTGATTACTTACACCCCGACCGGTTTGGCCAACTATGTCTTGAATATTAACTCTGCCAACTATGTGACATTCGACAGTGTTGACTTCTATGCCAACTATACAAGTGGTAGCGGCAATAATATTTATGCCAACGTATTGCAGATTACTGGTTCCCATAACATAGCCTTCCGCCATTCTGTGTTGCGTTCAAAGAAGACTACAGCCTCTTCCACCAATGCCAATGTTGTACTCCTTTATGGAGAGAACGAGTACCTCACCTTCGACCACTGCGTTATCGACAGTGGCTACTATGGCATTCGTTCCAAGCAGAACGACTATAGCAACAACATCACTATTTCTAACTCCGAAATCTCCAACTTCTGGTTCCAGGGTATTTACTTGCGCAATGTCGACACAATCTCCATTGCTGCCAACAACATCCATGCTGGCGTAGCCACCAACGGCAAACCTCTTACCGGTATTTACCTTGCCAATATTACACGTGCTAATGTCCAGCGCAACTTCGTTACCCTCATTGACTTTGCCACTGGAGGCAAACGTGGTATTGTGCTTAACAAGTGTCGTGGTACCAACATGGACCGTGTGACAGTATATAATAATATGATTACATTAAATGGCACAGCCGTAGCCTCCCTTGCCTCTTCGGGCATCTGGGTTGATTCGCTCTGTCGTCATGTCAACGTGTACTACAACACCGCTCGCCTCTACTCTGGTGCCACTCAGGCTGCGACACGTACCTTCAGTTGCCAGAACTCGTCCAGTGTCCATGTGCTCAACAACATTTTCGAGAATGCCAGTAAGGGCTACGCCTATTATGTGGCAGTTGACACCTGTGTCAGCAGTTCTAACTTCAACGTCTACTACTCTAATAGCGACACCAATGCCGCAGGAGCCCGCAACTTCGCTCGTTGGGGTGCCAGTAACTGCACCTATATCGACAGTCTTCGTGCTGTCAATGGCAAGGACCTCAACTCCTTTGAGACAGCCATCTTCTTTGAAAATGCTCCTTATGACCTTCGTCTCCGTACCGCTCAGTTCTCCGACAGGGCTCAGTATAATCCTGACGTAAACCTTGATGTCTTCGGCAACATACGTCCTCAGATTCCTCAGCCTACCATTGGTGCTCACGAGTTCAACGCTCAGCGTAGGACTCACGATGTGGCTGTTGCCAAGATATATCTGCCCTATGTTCCCGAAATCACCACAGGCAACAACCCCACCGTCCTCAATATCGAAACTGACTCCATCGAAGTGTTGGTCAACTTCTTCAACAATGGTAACTCTCCCGAGTCTTGCACGTGGTATGCCTATATGGCCAACGTCACGCCCATTCCCACTTCCATATCTCAAACATTCACTCTCAATGTACAGGATTCGGCACTCTGCTCTGTCAAGGTTCCTTCGCCCTTGGGCATTGTCGACACTCAGGACATTGTGGTTGTAATCAATATCAACGGAGCTACGGATGCCAATCCGCATGACAACCGCGACACCGCCCAGGTCTTCCTCTATCCTGCCTATGACCTTCAGGTTACTGCTGTCGCCCTCGACTCCACAGTTGATCCCAACCACTGCCGAATGTTCGCCACGCCTATCCGTTACACTATCAAGAATGCTGGTAAGAAGGACTTCCCGGATGACTACCAGTTCTCCCTGGGCTATGACTATTACTGTTACCAGCCCAACAACCTGTCCATGCCCAACTTCCCAGGTAGCAACACTTGCCTGCCTATCACATGGCAGACAGCTCTGCCCGTGGGCATCACGCGCGACACTGTCATAGCACCCGAATGCCGCCCCAACCTCTATCCTACAGGCTATTTGCAGGACATAACGGTTCGTCTGCGTGGTTGGGTGTCACATGAATTTGACGTCAAACCACACAACGACACTTCCAACTACATCAATTTCACGTCCAACCACACTCCCGACATGCCAACGCCTTCCGATACTTCCGTCGACTACGGTTCATACGGTAATCTCTGGGCCACTCAAAACGAAAATCGTATTATTCGTTGGCATCGAGATGATACTGTCTCGGGGACATTCTTCTACAACGGCAACAACAACTACAATCGTTCCACACACTGGAACAATACTCCCCAGTACTTCCACGACTCCTGCTACTATCTGAGTGCCGTTAGCACCCGTGGCTGTACTAGCTATTACTCCCAGATTTGTGTCTCTGTCAATCCTCCGTTGGCATCTGATGTATCGATCAAGAAGGTCGTTTCGCCGCGCGCTACCGGACGTGTCTATGTCGAGAACGACACCGTCACTCTTCAGGTTGTCAACTATGGTACCACCGAAGTGACAACCATACCCATCCATTTCGAGTGGCTGAGTGCCAATGGCCGCACTGTACTCGACTCCATTACCGACACCGTCCGCATCACAACTGAGAACCATGGTCACAACGGTTTGCGTGGTCGTGTGGGCGACAATTGCGACACCTTCAACTTCTCCTTCCCCCATCTCTTGGCCATCAACCAGCCGCTCTCCAACACCACCTATAAGCTCAATGCTTGGGTGATGATGCCAGGCGACCAGCAACGAGGCAATGACACCCTCCGCACTCTCCACACATTCCGTACACTGGCAGAGAACATCTATGACTCTATCAACCACTACTCGCCGGACGTGGTTGAAGGTTTCGACATCACACGTGTCTCTTTCAACGAGCTGGATAATGTCATGCCCGATATGATTGGCTACGACAACCTCTGGCTAGGCAGTTACAATCCTGGCAATGCCGAGGTGCCCACTCTGGTAGTCCGCAAGGGTACCACCGATACCCTCGCAATCGAGGTGGCGTCCAACCTAAATGAAATGGACAGCAACACTGCTGCCAGTGTCTTTGTGGTGATAGACTACAACCGCGACGGTCAGTTCAATTTCGATAACTATGAGAATGTTCTCCAAACCTCCATGGGTGGTTTTACCCCAATGAAGGGTGCCAAGGTGAGAAGCCGTCGGACCTATAAGAAGGCTATCACTATCCCGCGCGATTCTGCCCAGTTTGGCTACATGCGTATGCTGGTCTTGGTTGACGCCGATTCCACCACTTGTATGAGTGGCTTGACACGTGACCAACTCCTCAATGGCCAAATGCAGCAGTATATGCTCTATGTCATTGAAGACAAGCACCTAGATTCGGTCGACGCTGCCCTCACCCGCGTGGCCTCACCCCGTAGCCATATCGTAGGTGCCGGCACTCAGAACGTAACCGTTATGTTGGCCAACAAGGGCAAGAATCCTCTTACCTCTGCCACGATTGACTATTCGTTCAGCAACTTCCCTCAACCTGCCCAGACGGGTACTATCCAATGGACTGGTAACCTGGCTCCTGGTCAGAGCGAATTGGTCCAGATTGACCCTGTGAACCTCTATAAGGGTACCACCAATTTCACGGCCACCGTCAATGTCCCAGGCGATTCCTTCCATGTCGACAACAATTCCGTCGTGTATCAGTACCATCACTATGACACAATCGAACTCCGATTCATCGATAGTTTCGACCAGACCATTAACAAATGGTATGTGCCTGCCGGCTATAACAACTACACGCATAACTATTTCGTTCGTGCCACTCCATCTAAGAGTGTTATCAACTCTGCCATGTCACAGCCCAATGCCTATGTGACCGGAGCAACCGAAATGGTCGTTTCTGGCAAACATGGCAACCGCAGTGTCATCTACACGCCTATCATCAGCATTCGACAGATCCGAGCGGACACCATCTCAGTAATGTTGAGCAAGAACATGTCTGAGGGTAGCTTCCTCTATATGGAATATCGCAACTGGCTAGGCGAGTGGAAGAAGATTGATGACCCCAACATCCGTTGGAATTCGCAGGACGATTTCTCCAATTACCACTGGTATGACGAACAAAACGGATGGACCGGTACTTCGGTCAATGGCTCCTACAATACCTATTATATTGCTACCGATGGTCCCATCAGTGGTGAATTTGGTCAGGACCTCCAGTTCAGATTTGTCTTTACCACGCCAGTCTCTACCTCTGCAGCTGCCTCCTTTGGCGATGGTGTGGCCATCGACAACCTCGTCATTGGCCGTGCTCGTCGTGCCCGCGACATAGGCATCACCGAAATCACCTATCCTACCAATCCTCAGTTCGGCCAGACGATTTACCCACGAGTCAAGGTGCACAACTATGGAACCGACGACATCTCTGAGTTCCAGGTCCAGTACCGTCCCTATGGTGTCCACCTCTTCATTCTCGATACCGCCCGCCTTGACGAAGATATGGTAATCCATCCCGACGAGTCCATTGAGTACACCTTTGTCCACCCATTCACGATTACCAACAACTTCCCGGACACCTTCCAGATCTGTGCCACCACCTCTCTCTCGGGTGATATTTACACAGACAATGACTCCCTCTGCGGCACCTTTGCCCTCTCGCCCTTGGAACACGACCTATATCTCTACGATGTGCTTTCTCCGCGCGACCATGCCGTAGCCGGCGACTCTATCGACATCACCCTACGTCTGCGTAATTTCGGTCAAGTAGGAATGGATAGTTGTCGGGTATACTATACCTACAACGGTGGCGAACCTGTGGTCGAGTACATCAACTTCAATGAGTACCTAGGCCGTCCCTTGGCATCGACAGAGTTCTTCAACTACACCTTCAAGCATCGAGAGCGAGCCACTATGGGTACCATGCAGCTTGAGACTTGGTGCTACTACGAGAACGACACCTATCCCTACAATGATACCATCCGCAAGTCCATTGCTGGCCTTACCAATGTTATGGACATCTCGGCCACGGCAGGTATCATCGATACTCGCGTACACAATGAGACTAGATTTGCCGTTGTGCTCGACAATGTGGGTGGTTTGGTCGCCAACAACTTCACCATAGGGTATTGGTACGACCGCGACACCAGCACCCGCCATGAAGAGACATACTACAAGTATCAGGGTCTACCTTCTGGTGGTCACGATATTCACTACTTCTCAACTGTGATGCCTGACCGTGGTGCTGAATGGAGATACCTGACAGTCTATGTTTCTGTGCCCGGTGATGTCGATTCTGAGAATGACACCTCCGACATTGTTCAGGAGTACTTCACCGATGTCTCCATCGATGCAATTGAGATTGAAGAGAATATGACAGATCAGTGCCGCATGCGTGCGGTGGTGACCAACCGAGGCAACATCAACTACCTCAACTCCATGTGGTTCATATGCTATATCAATGGTGGTGATCGAATCAGGGCTGAAGTGCCTGCCTTTGAGTATAATATAGCTCCTGGTGAAACTCGACGAATCCCATTGGTCGACAGAGCTGGCAACGTGGTCACAATTCCTAAGTCTCCCACCAGAACCTATAATGGTTCGGCTACGCTTGGCATGCCAAATCCTGACTATGATCCAACCAACGATCAGACTACAGTCATTCGTGTCCTGAATTATTTCGAGGACATACCTGCGGTTGGCGAGCCTGACTTTGTGCTTGAGCAGAACTATCCCAATCCCTTCGATGGGTCTACTCGGATAGAGTTTGCACTGCCCTCTTCCGGCTCCACTCGCTTCTTTGTCACCGATGTTGTTGGCCGTCTAGTATATGAAGAGAACAAGGAATACTCCGATGGACGTCACACCATCAACTTCAAGCAAGGCGACCTCCCGGCGGGTGTCTACTACTATGGTCTTGAGTTCAACGGCCAACGCCGTATGCACAAGATGATTGTCAAGTAGTGTTACCCCAGTTTATATCGCACGTTCAGCAGCAGCATCTCTTCCCCACGGGGCAAGAGGTGCTGCTTGCTGTTAGTGGCGGCATCGATTCTGTGGTATTGGCCCACCTGATGCACGCAGCCGGTTTCCCATTTGCCATAGCCCACTGCAACTTCCACTTACGCCCAGACGACTGCAACCGTGATGAGCAATTTGTAAGGCAACTGGCCTTGCAATACGGTGTGCCCATATTTGTTGCGCAGTTCGACACGCTCAACTATGCGCAGCAGTTTCATCTCTGTGTGGAAGATGCGGCGCGAAAGTTGCGCTACGATTTCTTCGAGCAAGTTCGGTCCCAGCAGGGCTATGCCGCCATCCTTACTGCCCACCACCGCGACGATTCTGCCGAAACCTTCTTTATCAATCTGCTGAGAGGCACCGGCCTCACAGGCCTCCATGGTATTTTGCCAGTCCAGGGCCATGTTGTTAGGCCGTTGCTCCCCTTTGGTCGTGACGAGATAGAAACCTATGCCGCTGCTCACGGGCTTTCTCATGTCGAAGATGCCACCAATGCCTCATTGCAGTACCGCCGCAATCAGATACGCCATCTGTTGCTCCCCCTTCTGCGTGAGTTGCAGCCCACAGCCGACCACGCCATTGCGCAAACCATTCGGCACCTCCAATCCGTCGAGCAGCTCTACAATACTCTTTTGCAGCCTTTGCGCAGTCAGTTGGTCCATCCCCAGCCCGACGGTACCGTGCGCATAGCTCTCCCCATGCCCGTTCAGAGCAATGAGGAGCAGCTCCTTTTCGAACTCCTCCGACCCTATGGCTTCAACTATGCCACCGTGGCCGATATACTTTCTTCCACCCACTCGGGCCGACAATTCTATTCCGCCACCCATCATGCCGTTCTAGACCGCCAACAGCTCATCATAGAACCCCTGGCCAGCAAGGTTTCTCATCCCTTCCCGCCTCTTCGAACTGCCCAGATCAAAAATTTCAGTTATTCTTCGCTGGACTGGAAGGCCCTCCCGCCCACCACGGCCCTCTTTGATGCCGACAAGGTACTGCTGCCCCTCTCCCTCCGCCATTGGCGCGAGGGCGACCGTTTCCAGCCGCTAGGAATGACTTGTGGCACCCAGCTCGTCAGCGACTTTTTCTCTGACCACAAATACTCCCTACCCGACAAGCAGCGACAACTGCTGCTGGTGGATGCCGCCGACAATATCCTCTGGATAGTCGGTCGCCGCACGGCCCATCCCCCCAGAGTCACCCCGACAACCACCACCCTGCTCACCGTCTCGGTCGAGACCGATGTGCCGACTCAAGTTAATTAATCAATATTTTTTAATCAAAATCTATCCTCATGAAAAAAATTACAATCGTTGCAACCCTACTGATGGCCATGGCCATCACCGCCTGCAAGAGTGGCTCGACTGAGTCAGCCCCCACCCAGATTGCCGCCACCGTGCAAATGTTCAATGGCGATGGCTCCAGTTTTGTCCATTGGGCCCCCAATACCACCTTGGTGGCATGGGACGAGACGTTCAACCCCGTAGAAGTCACCGTTGCTTCTGTGGCCGAAGACTCTGCCTCCTGCATGCTTCAGTTGGCCGACACCGCTACGCCCAGTGGCGTCAGTCGATTTGTCTATCCCGCCAACGCCTATGTCGGTAATGGAATGGTCAACATTCCCACCGTTCAGCAGCGGTCGGCCCTGACCGAAGACCTCCTCTACTATGCCGAACCCCGTGAGGGCAAGGTTGATTTCCTGCCCCTCTGTGGTCTCATCCAGCTCCATGTCACCACCCCCGAGCAGCTCGCATCCATCACCCTCAGCACCACCGACAGCCTCCTTTACTTCTCGGGCAATTTCACCGTCCGCGAATATCCCATCCCAGTGATAGATGCTGTCGAAGGTGCCGAGCACCAAGTAACCCTTCAGGGCATTGACCAAATCGACTTCAGCCAAGGAGCCGATGTCTTCATTCAGGTGGCCCCTGGCTATTGCGAGTCGTTCCAAGTAGTGTTCCAAAACAAGGACGGAAAAAAGTGCACCAAGACCCTCAAGGAGGACAAATCCATCCTTATCGAGCGCGGTAAAATATCCAGCGTCGCACTGGGCGATGCCAGCCATCCACTTGTTTTCGAATAACAGTTTAGATGGGTCTGAAGAGGTTCATCCATAAGGTATTATCCTTGCGGTCGAACCTTCTTCAGACCTCACTCTATACAATGTTCCAAAAGACTATTTTGCACCAAAGGAGAATTATTTGTAAGAATTTTTCTGCTAATTCAAAAAAAAGTCGTATCTTTGCAACCTCAAATCAAGCGTGATTGTGGATTTGAAACATTGTTAATTGATTGATTGTGTAGATTAAAAATGGCGTAATTAGGATATTGGGATTGTCCAATGGTGTAATGGCAGCACTCCAGATTTTGGTTCTGTCAGTCCAGGTTCGAATCCTGGTTGGACAACACAAGGCCCTGCTCTCCCTCTCGGATGGCAGGGTTTTCCTTTTTTCTCCCAATTAGTTTTTCCTCATGACCACTTCCGGAACGCTCCCTCGTCGCTTCCGGCACGTTTCCAGGCCGTTATGGTTGCGGGTGAATAGTGAGTATATAATGAATTTTCAGCTATGTAAAAATAAGCCCGACCAAAACTTTCGAATGTTCTGGTCGGGCCTGAGGGGTATGCGCTAGGGCGGCTATTTCATGCCGCGGGCAGTCTTGATCTGCTCGTAGGCCTCGTTTATTTCGCGGAATTGGGCTTCGGCGTTCTTCTTTATCTCCTCGCCCATGTTGGCCACCTTGTCGGGATGGTACTTCATGGCCAGCCGGCGGTAGGCTTTCTTCACCTCCTCGTCTGAGGCGTTGGAGGTGAGACCTAGGACGCTGTAGGGGTCTTTCTTATAGGTGCTGCCAGAGTTGCTGTAGCTGCCCTGTCGGCCGTAGCGGTTGTATCCTGAAGAGCTGCCCGAATAGGAGCGGTTGCCATAGCTGTAGCTGGACCCCCAGCGGTTGCCGACATGGCGTGCATAGATGGAGGCGAAGTCGCCCATGTTGATGCCCAGGTTGCGGGCCAGGTTGCGCAGCAGGTTGTTCTCGGTCTGGCTGAAGTTGCTGTCGGACGTGGCCAGCCCAAAGAGGAAGTCTACCATGTGGTAGCGGGTCGTATAGTCGGTGTTGTGCTTGATTTGTGCGCAGACGGCATCAATGTCGATGTATTTCTCGGGCTTCACCAGATCGCGCAACATCAGCAAGAGTTCTTTGCCCTTCTCCTCGCCGTAGTTTTTAAGCAGGAACTGCTTCACATATTCGAGCTCGGTGCGCGACACGTTGCCGTCCACCTTCATCACTGAGGCAATCAGCACAATCAGAGCAAAGTCAATGTCGTTCTGAGACCCGTTGTTTCTGTAGGGTCCACGATGGGCACTGAACGGCTGCCCGTCGGCGTCGAAGCCGCCGTCGCCAATCTGTCGGTTGCTGGCTATGTTTTCAATGGTGTTGCCAATAAAGTAGCCTAAGATGCCGCCGAGCGGACCTCCCAAGGCCCAGCCCAAACCGCCTAGTATCCATTTGCCTAATCCCATGTTTCGTTAGTTTGTGTGGTATGTATTCTTTTTGTTTCCAGTTGGTTATTTCTTCATCATCTTGCCTGTGCCGGTGGGGGTGGCTATAAAGTAGAGCCCTGTGGACAACTGACTTACATCAATTTCTGTGCCATTGTATCGGGTGCTGATAACCAGAGAGCCTTTGTTGTCGTAGATTTTGACAGGGCTGTTGGCAGGCAGGTGCTCGATGGCGACGTGGTTGGTGGCGGGGTTGGGCAAGAGATTTAGCCGTAGGTCGGCGGTTGGAGTGCCGATGCTTTCGGGCGTGAGGAATCGCACCGAGAAGGTGCAGGTGCTGCCGTTCTCGCTGATGTCGTATATCTCAAAACTCTGCTCCGGAGTGCCATCGGTCAGATAGGGGTGGGGGTCGGTGGTGGGGCCGAAGGAGTTGTTGTGGGTCGAGCTGAACAGAGCCTGATTGGGGTTGCCGTTGATGGTGTCGTTGTCGCTGTTGGGGCGGAACAGCCAGTAGGTGTTGGGCCGTGTAGGGTAGTCGAAGAATGCGTTGCCAATGTAGTATTGGTCCAGGGGCACGGTGTCTACCCACCGTCCTAGGAGCAGTCCGTCGTAGGGCAGTCCATTCTCGAAATAGTCGCTGCGCGAGCGATACTCAATGGTGAACCATTGGTTGCTGTCGATGGAGGATTTGATGTAGTAGAGGTTGTTGTCGGGGCTGCTGCCGTTGCTGTAGATGGTGTAGGTGCCGTCCTGCTGTATGCGGATTGGTTCGCCGGTGAGGTGAAGGATTTTATGCTTATAGATGACCGCAGTTTGGTTGATGTTATTGTACATAATGTCGTAAGGGACAGTATTGATGTTGGTGTAGTGGTTGTAGTGGTAGAGGTCAGGCAGCCCAATGGAGTGTCCCATTTCGTGGCAGAACGTCCTCACGGTGAAGTGCGAGGGAGACCCTTCAAACTCAAAGTTGAAGCTGTTGACTCGTTTGCCATTGATGGTCAGGGTGTAGCCTATGGAATCGTGAGGGAAGTATTCCATGTGAGGCCAAAGCAGGTTGCCCCAGTGGTCGGTTTCGCCTTGCAGGATGAAGCTGATGTTGTCTATGTCGCCGTCTCCGTCGCCATCCAATGTGATAGATTGGCTGACCATGCCGGTGGAGTCAATGTAGCGGCAGATGTGCTCTATCAGCCGGGCCTCGCGCATGGAGATGCTAATCTGGGGCATGGTCTCGGTGTAGCCAATGGGGTTGTCGGGACTGTAGGGCTGGTAGTTTCCGCGAGGGTTGGGGTCCACATAGGCTTCTATGTGGTTTTCGTTCACCCCGTTGGTATAGACAGTGTTGAAGTTGATTTTGCCGTATGACATTTCCCTGAAGTAGCGTGCCACACTGAAATCCTCGCCGTTGAACATGTCGTCAATAGACTGGAAGGTGGAGCCTATTTCGGGGTCGTCGGCAAAACGCACAAAGATGACCAGATTGGAGAGGTTGGTCTCGTTGCTGTTGGTGACGGTGAAGTCGGCAGTGTTTTTGTAGTCCAGGTCGTCCATATACAAGGTTTCGTCCACGGTGATGCCGGCGTAGAAGGAATCTTGGCTGTACTGCATTATGGCCTGGAAGTTGCCTGCGGGGAGGGAGAGGGCATAGGAGAAGTTACACACCACTGTGTCGCCCGGCATCACCGTCACGCGGCGACCGTCCACGCAGCCATAGTACTCGCGGTCTTCCAGGCCGTAGATGTTCACGCCCACAAAGGTATTCAGCACGCTGTCGCCGATGTTGGCAATGCTGTATTGGCCGCTGATGGTGCCCCCTTGGGGGACGATGGTGCGGCCCAGCGTGAGGTCGGAACCCATCACCATGATGGGCATCGTACCACGGTAGGGCTCAAGACCCAGCATGCAGTATTGGTAACTGGTGAAGTCATAGGAGGTCAACGGCCGCAGTACGTTCAGCGCATAGTATCCGTTGGCCGAGCCGTTCCAACCCCAGTTGAAGTGGAAGTAGTTGCTGTCGTTGTAGCCGTCGCACACAAAGGCGTGTCCGCCGGACAGTGTGCCCTCCTCGGGGTTGGCCTGGCTTTGGCCGCAGTAGTAGATGGGGCGCCCGGCTGCAAGGTCTTCCTTCAGCAGGTTCATCCAATTGGAGAGGCTGTGGTAGAAAATCATCTCTATGCGGGTGTTGCCGCTGTAGTGGAAGAAACGCTGCATTCCCGACATATTGTTGTAGATGGTGGAGCCCGAACTGCCTGCGCAGTCGCTGTTATAGTTCATGTTGGCCGCAATGCCGCAGTGGGCCAGCAGGGTGGCCACGGCATTCACCTCTTCGGCCGTGCTGCTGTCGCTGAGTTTGTCGGGCATGAGGTCATAGTCGTAGGTGGCGCTGGAGAAGTCTGCGCTTAGGGTCCCATAGTGCCAGCAAGGCTCGTTCAGCGTGTAGGAGTGGTTCCCATAGCCGTGGGTTGGAAACTGCCAGAAGCGCATGATCTGCCCCATGGCCAGGGCTCCGCACCCTACGGTTGGGTGACCGTCAAAGACTGCCATCGTACTGTCGGAGGCATAGGTGCTGTCGAATGGCACCAGGCTGTTGTAGCCATAGCGGTATTGGTTCCACTCTGATGTCAGCAGGGGAGCCACAGAGTCGGGCAGTGTGGGTTTGCCTGCGGGTTGGTAGGCCGCATATAGTTTCTCCAATGGGGTTTCTCCCAGCTGCCTTATTTGGCTCTCATATTCGCCCAGCCAGTACCTCAGCCCTTCGGGCAGTTGTCTGCCGTCCAGTTTGCCATCAGTGCTGTAACCCAGCACCGTTCGAGTGCGGTCGTCGCCGCTGACTATCACAAATCCCCCTTGGTCTATATTATAAAGATAGAGGTTCTCCAGCCCATCTGCTTTCACTAGCGCAAGCGTGACTTTTTGGTCGTGCTTCAGTTGTTGGGCAAATAGCAATGCTTGTTCCCGAGCCTTCTCTGGGTGTACCGGGGCTGCCATGGTCAGCCCCATCCATGCCGTCAAGACGGTGAGTAAAATAAGACGCTTCATCTATTTTTCTTTTTATCGATTGAATTCTAATTTTCTTTCTCCTCCATTTCCAGTTTCACCCTGTAGCCTTCCACTTTCACTGTGTCGTTGGCGGGCTGGCTGATTATCTCATACTGGTTGCTGGGTACGCCTAGGTCTGTCAGGTGTTTCTGCAGCAGTTTGTTGCGTATCTTTTGGTTCCGCAGGGCCACGCTGTCATCGGTGGGGTGGGTCTGCAGGATGAGCGACAGGTGGTAGCCCGCATCCTGTTTGGCCACGTCGGCCACTTGGTCTATCTGGTAGAACTGCTCGCTGGTGAAGTCGGGATTCCGGTGGTCGATGGTGATGAAAAGTTCGTTATTCTTGCCCCCGTTCAGACCGCTCAGCATCCGCACAGGTGAGGTGGCCACCTTCACCACCAGGTTGCCCAAGGTCTTCCATACCAGTTTCATGTAGTTGAACTCGGGGCTGTCCACATTGCCTTTGATGGGCACATCCAGTATCACCTTGTCGTCCTTGTCCTTCAGGATGTACAGTGCCGCCTTTACGGGCAGTTTCAGCCGTGGCGACACGTCCTTGCGGCGGTCACCCAGGTTGGGCTTGTAAATGTCTATGTGGTTCTTGCCGTTCAGCTGGCTGTTTTCAATGAGGTTGAGGCTGCTGAACGAGAAGATGCCTTCGGTGAACGGCTGCCCGAAATAGTGCACCATATAGGGGTTCAGGTCCGTCAGGTGCAGGTTCTTCACATCCAGTCGCAGGCTTTGGTGCTGCTTCCACTGCGAGATGTCGCCCGCCCAGTCAACCAGCAGCACCCCTCCGCTGGGCAAGTTGGCAAACACCTTGGCATTGTTGTTGCCCGAAGTGGTGATATTATGGGCTGAAACCCGGATGTCGGTGACGGGAAATACAAAGTCGTCTGCCATCGTGTGGTCGGCATAGGTGAAGTTCATGTGGCTCAAGTCCAGACTACCCAGTCTCAACTGCAAGGGGATGGCTTTCAGCGTGGTGTCGGTGGCTGCTGTGTCTTCTGCTGGCAGCGGTTCAGTTTCTGCCATCGTGCTGTCTGCAGCCTCCTCCGGCGAGCCGAAGATGCGTGAGAGGGTGTTGCTGCTGTCGGCAAAGAGCTCGTATCGGAAGTTCAGCCCGTCGAGGGTGATGCTGTTGATGTCAAAGAGGTTTTGGCTCAAGACCAGTTTGCCCAGATCCACTCCCAAGTGGTTCAGCGATGCCAACGAGGTGGAGGCAGTGTCCAGCAAATCTAGATTGTCCACATTCACCTTGCCGCTGATATTCATGTCCATCACCTGTTTGAGGTTGCCCGCCGCATGGGCTGTCAGCCCCAGCACCCCTTTGATTTCTTTCACAAAATCAGGATTCATGTTGAAGTCTTTCATTTGGTCCAGCATCAAGTCTGACAGGACTAGGTCGGCTGTGAAGTCTTGGGTCTCGGGGTTCCATGTGGCATCGGCCTCTAGGGTACCGCCCTTGGTCAGCTGCACTGTCAGGCCCGCATCGGTGCGGTCCTTGCCGCCGATGACAAAGTCGGGCACGAACACGTTTAGGTGATGAAAACCAGAGTGTGCCCTGCGCCGCAAGTCAGTGTATTCGGCACTGCCGTCCGAGAGACGAATCTTGTGCAGGCTCACCACCCAGCTGCTGGGCGTGGTGTCCGGCTCCTCCACCTCGGAAGAGTCCTTGGCAAAGTGTTCGATGATGCTGTAAAAATTCATCCCGCTGCTGTCCTGCACGATGTTCACGTCTAGTCCTGCCAACGTGATGTGGCGCAGATATACCGTCTGCCCCAGCAGTCGCATCAGCGACAGCGACACGTCCAGCGTGTCAAAACCCGCAAACTTGTCCGTGGCGTTGTCCTCGAAGATGGTCAGCTCGTGGATGCCCACGTGGCCGGTCAAGAGGTTCATCCCTACGTGCTCTACATTCACCTTGCGACCAATCAAATCTTCGCCATGACGGTTCACGTAGTTTTTCACCGCGCAGCCGCCGAACAGCGAACCGAAGAGCACCACCGCAATCACCAGTGCCACCACTATGATAATAATCAAACGTATGACTTTCAGTGCCTTTTTCATATAGTCTTTTCTTATTTGTAACGTGCAAAGATAACCAAAAATATTGAATTTAATTATTATATGAATATTTTTTTGTACTTTTGCATTTTCATTATGCTCAAAAGTGAAAAAGATAATGTTTATGAAGAAAATACTATCATCGCTCCTTTTGCTCTTGGGGCTTACCCTTTCGGCCCAGGAAAACATTGACAGTCTTGGCAAGTGTCAAGGCCTTTTCTCTGTCAGCGACTCCCTTCAGGTGCGTTTCTCGCCGGGCAATTTGCAGTATCAGCCCTCCACCCACCTCTGGCGTTTTGCCGCCAAGCAGACCGAGGTGCTCTCCTGGAGCGACAAATCGGCCTCTCCACGCTACAAAGGCTGGATAGACCTCTTCGGCTGGGGCACAGCCCTCAACCCCACCAATGTCTCCGAAAACTCACAGGAATATACTTTTGTCGATTGGGGCCGCTACTGTGCGCTGCCCACTCAAGGGGGCAAGATTTGGCGCACCATGACCATGGACGAGTGGAACTACCTCCTGTCCAAGCGCAAACATGCCCGTCGCCTCTATGCCATAGCTTATGTCAATAACCGCTATGGCCTGCTCCTCCTGCCCGACAACTGGCAGAGACCCAAGGGTGTCTATGTCAAGCCCGGCCCCAAGGAAGACAGCGCCAACTGGTACACCGAAGAGAAATGGGCCAAGCTGGAGGCTGCCGGTGCGGTCTTTCTCCCTTGTGAAGGCCGCCGCATGGGCGCCGCCCTCCAAGGCTCGCAGAATGCCTGCCACTACTGGACGTCCACCCCTAGTGCCAAGAAGACGAATGAGGCTCTCTACCTTCTGTTGGATCCCTATTTCCCCCAAGGCCGCTCGGCCCTCAAGTCCATGGGCCTCTCGGTCCGCCTAGTCCAAGAGCCGTAAACACTTTTTCATGAACCTAGCCGTAGTCCTAGCTGGAGGCACCGGCTCCCGCATGGGTGCCGACCGACCCAAGCAGTTCCTTCAGCTTGAGGGCCGTATGGTTATTGAACATGCTGTTGACACCTTCTGCCAAGCATCTCAGATAGATGAAGTGACTGTGGTGGTACATCCTGACTGGCTCGACTTTATGGGCGAAGTGGCGTCTCGCAACGCTTGGCCCAAACTCTCCCGCATCATTCCTGGCGGCAGCGAGCGTTACATGTCCAGCCTCAACGCTCTCAACGCCTATGCCGCTGCCCCGCCCGACACCAATATACTTTTCCACGATGCTGCCCGCCCCTGGGTCTCGCTCCAAATCATTGAACGTGTCTGCCATGCCCTGCTCAAGTCCCAGGCCGTCTGTGTCGGCATTCCCTCCACCGATACCGTCTGGCAGGTGGACCCTGCTACTCATGTTGTAGCCGCTGTGCCCGACCGCACCACCATGTTTCGAGCCCAAACCCCTCAGTCTTTCCGTCTGACCGTCATAGCCGAGGCCTACCGCCGCGCCCTGCGCGACCCACACTTTTGTGCCACCGACGACTGCGGAGTCCTCCATCGTTACTGTCCGGAAATACCCATCCAAGTGGTCCTGGGCAGCGAGCAGAACAAAAAAATCACATTCCCCGAAGACCTTCAGTCTCTCTAATCCTTTGCCCTAGAGCCCTGTCCAATTCCCTAAGCAGCACACCTTTGCCCTCGTTTTCTCGCTCATTGGACGGGTCAACAAAAAATGGGTTATGAGAGTGATGTGTGGCAGATATGGGTGAGAGATAAAGTTATCAATAGAACAAATAGGCCTTCCATAGTCAGGGTAGTTATGCTGAATTGTGCAGAATAATGTAATGTTATTCAGTTTGTTAGTGCTATTCTCCTAATATTTTGGTTTGCTATATATATTTTTTTTGTTTTATGTTAAAAAAAAAATGTATCTTTGCATTTTGTTATGTGTGTCAGTCAAAGAGGTTTCGGAGCGGGTGAACAGGCATGAGGTTCTTTGGTTTACACGGTTTGTTAAGATATTAGAGAAAGGAGAACTATGCGTAAGACTATTAATAGGTTGACGACTTGGTACTTTTCGAAGGGTGCTTTGCCCTATTGGATTATACTGCTGATTGACTGTCTGATTGTGGCCGTTGCTTTCTATGCCGCCTTCTATCTTCAGTGGGGCGGCGGTGGTTTCACCAGTCACTTTTGGGCGCAGACTCGTGGAATCCTCATCTGCGAGGTTTTCTTTGTTCTTTTTTTCCGCATGCTCCACACCTATAGCGGCATTATCCGCTATTCATCTGTGATGGATTTGGTACAGGTGGCTTTGGCCAACCTTGGCGGCACCGTGGTGGCCTATCTTTTGGGCCTAGGGGCAAATGCCCTGGAGTGGACTCAGGTATGCTTCCCCCGGGGGCTCCCTTGCGTGGAACTCTTTTTCGTGGCAACGGCGATCATGTGGATTGAACGCATTCTGGTAAAGTATCTTTACGACGGCGTTGTCCGCGACGACAAGGCTCGCCGCGTATTTATATATGGTGTCAAGGAGGGCGGCATAGCCATCGCCAAGAGTCTACAGAACGAAACGCCACAGCGCTACAATGTGGTGGGGTTCGTCAGTCCCGACGGCGACTTGCAAACCAAGTGGCTCTTGGGACTACAGGTGCGCAAGGATGGTCCCAACTTGGTGAAACACATCAAGGAGGCGCATGCCACCATTCTGATTGTCTCCCCTCATCAGGAGGAACGGTTCCGTAGCCGTACCGATCTTATTGATCAGTTAATTACTCAGGGCATCAAAATTATGATGTTCCCTACTATCGAGGAGTGGAACGGAAAGGACGAACTTAAACGTGAGCAACTCCATGAGGTGAACATTGAGGACCTTCTGCCCCGCGACAAAATTGAGGTGGACATGGATGCCATAGGAGAGATGCTCAAGGACCGCTGCATCCTTATCACGGGCGCGGCTGGCTCCATTGGCAGCGAGATGGTGCGCCAAATTGCCCCCTACAAACCTGCCCGGCTGGTGCTCGTCGACCAGGCTGAGACCCCCATGCACGACTTGCGCCTCTTCATGAAGCACCAATACGCCTACATACCTTGCGAAACCATAGTCTCGTCCATCACCAATAGTGAGCACATGGAGCGTATTTTTGCCCAGTACAGGCCCGAGTATGTCTTCCATGCCGCCGCCTACAAGCATGTGCCTATGATGGAGGACAACCCTGCCATAGCCGTGCAGAACAACGTCTATGGCACCCGAGTCATAGCCGACCTTGCCGTCAAATACGGCACTAAGAAATTCGTCATGATTTCCACCGACAAGGCCGTCAACCCCACCAATGTTATGGGCTGTTCCAAGCGCATCTGCGAGATATACTGCCAGTCGCTCAACCGCGAGATTGAACGGTTCCAGTCCGCTGGCCAGCCCCAGGCGGCAGATACGCCCCTTCGCCAAGTCGATGGGTCGCTACCCGTCACCCAGTTTGTCACTACCCGCTTTGGCAACGTGCTGGGCAGCAACGGTTCTGTCATCCCCATTTTCCGCGAACAAATCAAGAAAGGCGGTCCCATCACCGTCACCCATCCCGACATCATACGCTACTTTATGCTCATCCCCGAAGCCTGTAAGCTGGTTCTCGAAGCCGGCACTATGGGCAAAGGCGGCGAAATATTCGTCTTCGACATGGGGCAGCCTGTCCGTATAGTCGACTTGGCCCAACGCATGATAAAACTATCTGGGGCTAAGAATATCAAAATTGAATATACGGGCTTGCGCGAGGGTGAGAAACTCTATGAAGAGATTCTCAATGATGCAGAACAAACCAAGCCCACGATTCATCCTAAAATCTTGATTGCCACCGTCCGTGAATACGACTATGATACTGCTCTCAAGAATGAGCAACGCCTGATGGAGTCCACCCACGGATTTGACAACATGATGATTGTCCGCATTATGAAAGAAATCGTGCCCGAGTACAAGAGCAAGTGTTCTAAGTATGAAGTGTTGGACAAGTAGTGTTTAAAGAACAACAACCCCTCAGTAAACTAACAGAAAACTATAAATAATTAATTGTAACATGGCCGAACTGACCGAACAAGAACAAATCCGTAGAAATTCGTTGAACGAATTGAAAAAATTGGGTATCAACCCTTACCCCGCCGCCCTCTATGAGGTGAATGTCAAGTCAAGCGAGATATTGGAGAACTACCCCAAAGATAACACCCTCTATCAGCATATCAGCATCGCCGGCCGCATCATGAGCCGCCGTATTATGGGTGCCGCCTCGTTTGTTGAGTTGCAGGATGCCTATGGCCGCATCCAGCTTTATATCAAACGCGACGAGATTTGTCCCGATGAGGATAAGACCCTCTACAACACTGTCTTCAAACGTCTGCTTGACATTGGCGACATCATCGGCGTCACCGGCTATGTCTTTGTCACCCAAATGGGCGAGACTTCCATCCATGTGCAAAGCCTCACGGTGCTCAGCAAGAGCCTCCGCCCCTTGCCCATTGTCAAGGAGAAGGACGGCCATGTCTACGATGCATTCAGCGACCCCGAACAGCGTTATCGTATGCGCTACGTGGACCTCATTGTCAACCCCCATGTACGCGAAACCTTCATCAAGCGCGCCAAGATAGTCAACACTATGCGCGACTACTTCAACGAGCAGGGCTATCTCGAAGTCGAAACCCCCATTTTGCAGTCTATCCCTGGCGGTGCTGCCGCACGCCCCTTCATCACCCACCACAATGCATTGGACATAGACCTCTACTTGCGTATTGCCAACGAGCTTTACCTCAAACGTCTGATTGTCGGTGGCTATGCGGGTGTGTATGAGTTTGCCCGCGACTTCCGCAACGAGGGCATGGACCGCACCCACAACCCCGAGTTCACCTGCATGGAAATATATGTGGCATATAAGGACTACAACTGGATGATGACTTTTGTGGAGAATATGCTCAGCCGCATTGCCATGACCCTCCACGGCACCACCAAGGTGAAGGTGTGGGGCAACGAAATTGACTTCGGCGGTCCTTTCCGTCGCGCCCCCATGTGCGACCTTATCAAGGAGGCCACTGGCTACGATGTGCTGCCTATGGACGAGCAGCAATTGCGCGACACCTGCAAAGCCCTCAACATCGAGGTTGACGAAACCATGGGCAAGGGCAAGCTTATCGACGCCATCTTTGGCGAGAAGTGCGAGCCCAACCTCATTCAGCCCACTTTTGTCACCGACTATCCCATTGAGATGTCGCCCCTCTGCAAACGTCACCGCAACAACCCCAACCTCACCGAGCGTTTCGAACTCTTTGTCAATGGCAAGGAACTGGCCAACGCCTATAGCGAGCTGAACGACCCCATTGACCAGTTGGGACGTTTCCAGGAGCAGCTGCGCCTGAGTGAGAAGGGTGACGACGAGGCAATGTTCATCGATATGGATTTTGTCCGCGCACTGGAATTCGGCATGCCGCCAACTTCCGGTATGGGCATGGGCATCGACCGCTTGGTGATGATGATGACCGACGAGCAGAGCATCCAGGATGTCCTCCTCTTCCCACAGATGAAGCCCGAGAAGAAGGCCCCCGTCACCACCGACGAGGAATTTGTCAACCACGGTGTCTCCGCCGAGTGGGTTCCGGTGCTGCGCAAGGCAGGCATCAACACGCTTTCCGCGCTCAAAGAGGCCAACCCCAACAAACTTTACAACGACCTCAACGGTCTGCGCAAGAAGAATAAGTTGGAAATGCCCCCGTTGAAGAAAGAGGAACTTGAAAAATGGATGGCATAGTGCATCATTAGCACTATGCCTTTTCAACTATAAATCTATAAGGGATGGAGATTAAGCAGTTCGAGTTTAGCCATTTTATGGAAAATTGCTATGTGGTGTGGGACGAATCTACACGCCAGGCTTCGGTGATTGACCCCGGTGCCTATCAGGCCTACGAGGTGGACGAACTGATCCAGTTCGTCGAACGGAATGGGCTGACACTGAATCATGTCCTCCTGACCCACGCCCATATCGACCACATAGCTGGTCTCCATCAGGTTTGCGACCATTTTCACCTGCCTGTGACCCTGCACCCCGACGGGCTGAAGCTCCTCGGTCAGGCCGAAATCTATGGCTCGGTGATGAGGTTCGAGAATGTCCCTAGGATGGATGATTTGGAGACTGTCCTAATCAACGATGGCGACCATGTGGGTCCTTTCGAATGCCGTTATGTCCCGGGCCATTGTCCTGGCAGCATGGCCTTTGTGTTGCATGAGGACAGGATGGTCTTCACGGGTGACGCACTTTTCCGTGGCAGCATCGGCCGCACCGACCTGCCGGGTGGCAACTACGACCAGCTGATTAAGAGCATCAGAACGAAAATACTCACCCTCGATGACCTTTATGAAGTCCTTCCTGGACATGGCGACATCACATCGGTAGGCGAGGAGAAGATGTATAACGGTTTCCTTCAGTAGCACACAAGTAAGATGACCAGCGTAAATCCAAAGATAGAACCTTCGTGGTTGGAGGTGTTGAGGCCTCAGTTTGAGGCTCCCTATTTCGCCCAGCTTAAAGAGTTTTTGATTGCCGAGCGGCAGCAATATGTCTGCTACCCTAAGGGAAGCGACATCTTTGCCGCCTTCGACCGCACCCCTTTCGATAAGGTGAAGGTGGTCATCTTGGGTCAGGACCCATATCACGAGCCCGGTCAGGCCAACGGACTCTGTTTTTCGGTGCCGCAGGGAGTACAGGTACCCCCTTCGTTGATGAATATCATCAAAGAAATAAATCATGATTTAGGCTTGCGGCTTCCACTCACCAATGGCGACCTTACCCGTTGGGCCGAACAGGGAGTGTTGCTGCTTAATTCAACGCTGACAGTTCGGGCACATCAGGCTGGTTCGCACCAGCACCACGGCTGGGAGGAGTTCACCGATGCCGCCATACAGGCTCTCAACCAGTACCGGCAGGGTATCGTATTTCTGCTTTGGGGCAACTTTGCCATCAGCAAGGCCCAGTTCATTGACCGCACAAAACACCATGTGCTGACTGCCCCCCATCCTTCGCCGCTTTCGGCCCACAGGGGCTTTTTCAACTGTAGGCATTTCTCGAAGTGCAATAACATTCTGATTAGTGAAGGGCAAGTGCCCATCCACTGGGATGAAATAGGCTGATACCTCTCCTGTAGGCACGCGCCTTCAAATCCACCCATTGTGAATAGCCCCCCCAAGAGCAACCTCGGGGGGCTATCATATCATTAGAAGTTAAATGTGGCGCCTGCCGACCAGAGAATGGGCAGTTGGTCGACACGGGTATAAGTGAGACGGTCGAAGTAGAAGATATTATTGCGGTTGTAGAGGTTGGTGACGCTGGCGTTGAGGTCAAGGATGGAGCGTTTGCCAATAGAGAAACGCCTTTTGAAACTGAGGTCGAAACGGTGATAATTGGGCAACCGGCCGCCATAGAGCTCGGCATAGGCAATGCCGTAGTTGCCGTTGGTTTGGAGGTAGTTGGTTGAAATGCCATCGGAGAAAGAGAGGTTCTCGTACATGCCTTGCGTTTGCGTATAGGGGAAACCGCTGCCATAGCTCCAGCGGCCGCTGATTTCCCACTGGTGGCTTTCGCCTAGGCGCACGGTGGCTAGAAGGTTGACTGTGTGGCGGCGGTCATAGTGGGGGCTGTAGGTCTGCACCTCGTCGGTGCGGTGGACCCATCCCAACGAGTAGGTTCCCCATAGATAGAGCCAGTCGATGTCATAGCAGAGGCTGAAATCGGCGCCATAGGCCATACCGCTCTCAATGATATAGTCGGTGAGGTAGTATTCGGGCTTTTCGTAGGCACCGCCGGGACGGTAGGCACCGTCGCTGGCGTCGAACATCTTGTTGCGGTTGGCGTTGAGCAACTGGCTGAAGTTCTTGAGGTAGACTTCAGCATTGGCGGTGAGGTGGTTGGAGAAGTCATATTCGGCACCAAAGATGAGGTGTTGAGAGCGTTGCAGGCTGCTGCTGACTTCGTTGCCACGGAAGGTGGTGGGTTTCTGAAGGCTGCCGGAGCCGGTGAGGAAGCCGTTGAAGAGGTTGACAATGTCATTGTCGGACCGCGCATCAAGAAAGATTTGGCTATAGAGGCCTGCGGCCATCTTGAGGCGGAAATGGTCGGTGACGTTGTATTTGGCTGAAAGGCGGGGCTCTAAACTGCTGGTGCTGAGCGAGGCGTAGAGTATGTAGCGCAGACCTGGGTTGATGAGCCACTTGCCTGAGGAAATCTTGTAGGTCATGTAGGCCGAGAGGCTATTGGTGTTTTCGTTCTGGCGGGCGGGAATGCCGTAGTTGTTGGTGAACTTGTAGTCGGTGGAGAAGAGCTCCATGGCCAGGCCATAGCGAAGCCTGTTGGAGCCGATGAAGTTGGTGATGTCCAAACCCATGTTGACACCGCTGATGGAACTGTACTTGTCGTCGGCGGTGGAGTCGGAGAGATTGATGTGGTAGTCGGAGTAGGCCACATGTCCTTCGAGGATGGAACTGGAGCCGGTGACAAGCATAAAGTTAGTGCCGATGCCATAGTTCTGCCAGTGATAGTCGGCGAGGGACTGATAGCCGAAGACCTTGTCGTCGAAACGGAAGCCGAAGAAGTTAATCTTGCTGCCGGTGCCGGAGTTGATGGAGAGTTTGCCGTAAAGGTCGAGAAAGTCGAAAGGCAGGCCACCGGGGAGGTAGGGGTAGAGGGCTTTGGAGGTGGTGGAGAGGTATGAGTTCTTGGCCGAAAGGAGGTAGGTGATGGAACTGGGGCTGTTGGCCTTCTCCTTTTTGAGAGGGCCTTCGAGCAGAAGGTTGGCGCCGAAGGTGTTAAAGCCAATCTTGCCCGAGTGGCGTTTCTTATTGCCGCCGCGGGTGGTGATGTCCATGACTGAGGAGATGCGGCCCCCATACTCGGCCCCGAAGCCTCCGCTGTAGATGTCGGCGTTGAGGATGATGTCGGTCTCGAAGATGGAATAGAGGCCGATGGAGTGGAAGGGGTTATAGACAATCATGCCGTCCAACAGGCAGAGGTTCTGAATCATGGAGCCGCCGCGGATGTAGAGCTGTCCCCCTTGGTCGCCAGTGGAGTTGATGCCGGGCAGTACTTGTAGGTATTGGGCAAGGTCGGAGGTGCCTCCGATGGAGGGCATCTGCTGTATTTGGGCTGCGGTGATTTTCTCCACCGACACTTGGGTTTGCAGTTTGCGTTCTTCCACGCGGTTGTCCGAGACGGTGACGGATTTGAGTATCTTGCTCTCGGTCTTGAGGGAGATGTTGCGGGTGATGGTCTGGCCTTTCTTGAGGGTGATCTGCTCGGTATATTCCTGATAGCCGATATAGCGCACACGGAGGGTGTAGGTGCCTTCGGGCATCTTGTTGATGAGGTAGAAGCCGTTGATGTCGGTGGCGTTGCCGTAGCGTGTGCCGTCGAGGACTACATTGGCAAAGGGAATTGCCTCGCCGGTGGCATCGTCGGTGAGAAGGCCTTTAACGGTCTGGGCAAAGAGTGCTGCCGGACTTATGAGCAAGAAGAAAAATATGATTTTTTTCATATAGGGGATCAGTGTATAATCTTAAATATTAATTCTTTGAGAATTTCGCCATCGGTGACGGTGCCGCTGTTGCGAATGCCTTTGGACCGCAGGTCGGCTTCGTTCACGTAGTTGATGCAGGATGCCAGTTTGCCTAGGGAGTAGTTACCGGCGGCTGTGGCATAGTCGCGCACAAAGTAGGGGTTCACCTTCAGGGCTGCGGCGGCACTGCTCTGGCTTTTGTCTTCCAACTGCTGGTAAATCATGATTTTGATGAGGTAGTTGTATAGGTTGGGCAACACCAGCTGTATGGGGTTGTCCTTGGGATTGGCGGCAAAGTGGTTGATGATACGGTTGCACTGCACCACGTCGCGCCTTCCGATGGCGTTTTGCAACTCAAAGACGTTGTATTCCTTGCTGATGCCGATGTTGCGCTCGATGGTGTCTTCGTTGATGGTCTCGCCGGGTTGGAGGGAGATAAAGACCTTGGCCAGTTCGTTGGAAATCTTGCCGAGGTCGTTGCCGATATGCTCGGCAATGAGCATCGAGGCGCGCTGGGTGATGGCAAAGCCGTGTTGATTGACATAGGTGCCAATCCAGTCAGACACCTCATAGTCGCGCAGCTTGGCGTGCTCGCTGATGCCGCCCACCTTGGCAATGGCCTTGTAGGCAGCGGTGCGTTTGTCCAGCTTTTTGTGGCGGTAGCAGAAAACCAGCAGGGTCTGCGGCTGGGGCGACTCCAGATATTTGGGCAGCAACTCCCACTGCTTGGTCTCAATGTCCTGCGCCTCTTTGACCAGTACGAGTCGAACTGGCGACATCATGGGAAATTGCTGGGCCAGTGAGACGACGGAGTGCATGGTGACGTCGCGCCCATAAACCACCGTGAGGTCGAAGTCGCGAAAACTTTCGTCTATGACGTTGTTTTCGAAGTAGTCGGAGATAATGTCGATATAGTAATTCTCCTCGCCGGTGACAAGGTATACGGGGAGGTATTTCCCAGCTTTGAGGTTGTCAATAAGTTGTTTGTCAGTCAGGACCATCGTAACTATGCTTGGCTGCGCGGGGGGCAGGCAGCCCTCGTGTGCGCGTATATTTTAAAGTGCAAAAGTACGATTTTTTTTTTGATTGTCGGCTTTTTTTTCAATCACCTGTCACCGAAGTCCCTTGCTGGCGCTTTTGAAGGATGAAATTGAGTATCTTATGGAACCGCGCTTCGCTGCGCAAATTGTGGAAGACGTATATGGTCAGTTCTGCCTCCGAGGCCCCGACGAGGCAGGCCCCTTTCAAGGAAATCCGGCCTTTGGGGTGCTTCAATATGCTGCACTGGTCATCGTCTCGCCGCAGGCAGAAAAGCATTCCCGATGAGTGTGTCGAGGGAGTGTAGGCCATGCCCAATAGGCTCAACAACTGGCCGAAGGCGGCACTGTCGGTGGCGCGTAGCAGGGTGACATCGACTTTTATGCCCTCAATCCGATAGTTTTTCATGTATGCCGCCTGAGCCACCTGCTCGCGTTGGGCATAGGCCTTATAGAATGCTGACTGGGCCGAGGCCAGCAGCCCAAGGGATAGAAATAGGAGTATGACTGTCTTCTTCATAGTGCTGTTTCTAAGGTGTTGTTCAACCATTTCTCGGCACAATCCATGTCGCAGTGGCTGTCTGTCGAGTAGATGCGGGGCCTGGCTTCCACCGCATATACAGTGGCGGTGCCTGCCAGCAGAAGCAGTGCGGCAACGGCGGCCGCCTTCCATCCCTTAGGTGCTGGCTGTGGTCTGCGCTCATGGTGCTGTTGGGCATCCTTTCTGGCCAAGGCCAGCGGAATGATGGCTGCGGCTTCTTCCGGCCAGCGGTCTCGCATGGCCTGACTGGTCAGGAAGGTGTCGAAAAGCCTTTGCAGGTCGTTCTGCCGGATGCTGCCGTCTTCAAATTGTGCTATCAGTTCTGTTATATCTTTCATTTTCTATGGCTTTTGAGTTTCCTTTATTTTCTTGTGTGCCAGCGACAATTGTTTCTTTACTGCCCCAGGGGTTCGCCTCAGCCGCCTTGCTATCTCCATGCAGGTGTAGCCCTCAATGTCGTGCAGACGGACAATGCTTTTCTGTAGCTCGGTGAGGGGCATCAGCAAGTCGTCGATGTAGAAAGAGGTGTTCAGGGTGGTCCACAAGTCCCTGTTCTGGCTTTCCCATTCCAACTCCATGTGGTTTTTCTGACGGCGGAGGAAGAGACGCGACATGTTGCTGACCATGCCGTAGAGATAGCCGCGGCGGTTGGCTATTGCCACGGGGTGCCCCTGCCGTGTCTTGATATGCACATAGAGGTCCTGCACTATGTCCTTGGCATCCTCCGCGTTGCCAACGATGGAGGTTGCCCGGTGCAGCAGCAGGTCGTACATTTCCAGATAAAGGTCTTCCACTTGGCTGTTCTGTTAAGGGTTAGGGCCTAGGAGGAAGGCACACCCTTTCTCCTAGGCCCTTTGGGGGGTGTCGGTCATTCTTTTTCTATCACATTCCCGTGCCAGAGGCCAGTTTCTTCCTCATAGCATACGATTACTTCATATCTCTCCAACGTTGCTTCCAGTACCCATTTGGTTATCTCATTGGGGTTGCTAGTGGAGATGGACGGTGCCACTTTTGCTAGGTTGATGTAGGATTTCAGGCTTTTGGCTGTCACCACGTAGTCTGTTTCTGTCTCCTGTAGCGAGAAGATGGTGGCTTTACGTTTGCCTAACTTGGTCAGGCTCACTTTGGCACGTATTTTCGAATACAGAAGGTCTTCTGAGGTGTATATATGGCCGTTTACGCCCACACTGTAGTAGTTCTTCTCCACCGAGAAGACCTCAATATAAGGCATCTCGTCGGCACAGGTGGCTACGGTGGTTGATTGAGGGGCAAGGGGATCATTTTTCTCGCAGCTTGCCAGGGCTAGCATTGCCAGTGTGGCAAAGGCCATGATGAGGGCTCTGTTGGATCTTTTCATTGTTTGTTTGTTCTTAAAGGTTTAACATGTTGTGGTGCCCTCTCGTGACGCGTCTTTGACGATAGGCTTTTGTCATATAGTTGCCTGGGCAGCCCCAAAAGTGAACTTTTTACGAAAAAAGTTTTCCTCATACCTGTGCCGCCCCCTTGCTTGGCCCTCACTTCTGTTTAGTTATCACGACGTTATCTAGCCGCTAGATAAGCGACGAAATAGCGTCGCTGCAGCGTCAGTGTTACGTCTATATAGTGGATGTATGCCGAATTATGGCGCACGGCTGTGCTCTGGTGCAATGCGTATATAATTCGTTCTGTTGAAAATAAGAAAAGCCGCCCCACGTTTCTTTCCCAGAGAAATGTGGAGGAAGAGATTGTTTGGAGGCAACGGCACTGGGGGTATGCGGCAGGGCGTGGGCTTAGAGGCTTATGCGTCTGATGGAGTGGAGCGTGTGGGTGAGTTGGCGGGTGAAGGGGGTGCGGTTGAGGCTGCCGCGGGGGCTGTCATTGATGATGCCTTCGGCGGTGAGGGTGTCGATGCGCACTTGGCCGGAGGCATGAATGATTTTGCCTTCGCCCAGATAGATGCCCACATGGATGATTTTGCCTTGGTTGTTGTTGAAAAAGCAGAGGTCGTCGCGGCGTGCTTCGGTAAGAGTGGGCACCAGGGTGCCTTGTGTGGCCTGCTGAGAGGCATCGCGCAACAGCCGCACACCACAGGCTTTGAAACAGACTTGGGTCAGTCCCGAGCAGTCGATGCCCATCTGGGTGCGCCCACCCCAGAGGTAAGGGGCTCCGAGGTATTGCTGCTCGGCCACGGTGGCAGGGCTGGCGGCGGCGGGCAGGGTGTGTGCAGTGCCGAACTGACTGGGGTCGAAGGGCTGCCATTGCTTGTTGTCCACCCACCCCTCGTAGCCGTCATAGTGGCAGCGGATATAGGACCATTGGGGTTGGCTCTCAAGGATGTCGAAGGTGTCGCCCTGCAGCAGTTGGTTGACCATCTCGGCACGGTCGGAGGGCTGGCTGCGCATGGGCACGGCACTGAGGAAACAGTAGGCTTTCATGGGTAGGGGTGGGGAATTAGAGTTTGCCGCGCTCGACGGAGAGAACGATGCGCTCGATGAGGTTGTCTTCTTTGTTGTTCTTGGGGTCGTAGCTGGCCTTGAGGTTGTAGCCAAAGAGGCGGGCAAAGGTCTGGTAGACACCGGCGCGGAGTTTCCCCCTCAGTTCGTTGACCAGCACATAGGAGGTGCGCCCCGTTTCGCGGTCGATGAGTTTGAGCAGCACTTTGCCTTGCGAGATGGTGCAGTCTTTCAGCTCGTCGCTGTAGTCGGCCAAGAGGGTTTTCTCGGCCGCTTTGATGGCTTCTTTGCGCTGCTTTTTGGGCATGTCGGCCACTTGGCGTTCCAGTTGGTCGAGTCGCTGTTTGCCTATCTTGGCGTAGGGGAGCATTTTCTTGACGTTGCGGATGAGCTTTTGGTTTTTGCGGATTTCGGTTTCGGTAAGTAGTGAGCCGGACTCTATGATGCGGACTTCCTTCAGGTGATAGTAGGGCACCGTGTCGCCGTCAAGCACAAATCCGAAGCGGATTTTGCGCTCTTGCGCCATCTGCCCCTGTGCCGAAAGGAGGGTCGGCAGCAGCACCAGAAGGAGTAGTATGTGGAGGTTCCTTTTCATGATAGTCTTCATATTTTTTTCTTCAATAACTCAAAAATGTCATTTTTATTTTGTATTTTTGCATCATGAAAAATACATTGGCTGATTTTAACTTTTTTTACAGCATTCTGCGCCCATTGGTGGACTATGGGACTGTGAATCACTACCGCTCAGTGACCATCAGGGGTCGCGAGAACCTGCCTAAAGAGGATGCCTATATCTTGGCACCCTGCCATCAAAACGCCTTGATGGATGCCCTGTTGATACTTTTGGTGCGTCCTCGGCCCATTGCCTTTCTGGCCCGCGCCGACATCTTCCAGAAGAAGGCTCAGGCCAAGGCGTTGAACTTCCTGCGCATCGGCCCGGTCTATCGCATCAGGGACGGGCGCGACCAGCTGTCGCGCAACACGGAGGTGTTCAAGAATTCGCGCGAGGTGCTGGAGAAAGGGGTGCCTTTGTGCCTCATGGCCGAGGGCACGCACAACAACAAGCACCAGATGCTGCCCTTGGTGAAGGGTATGTTCCGCATTGCCTGTGGCACGCAGAAGGAACTGGGCGACAAGCCACTGTATATCGTACCCGTGGGAATCGACTATGACGACTACGAGGATGTCTACCACAACGTCTGTTTGAATATAGGCAAGCCCATCGACGTGCGCCCCTTTATGGCCGAGTATGAAAGCAACGAACCGGTGGCCCTCAACCAGATGCGCGAGGCTTTGGCCACGGCGTTGGGCGGCCAGATGCACAATGTGCAGAGTAAGGAGCACTATGAAGAAGAATACGCCTACTGCCACCTCAAGACACAGGAGACCCTGAAGGCCTTGAGACTGAAGAACAACCCTTGGGGCCGCTTTATGGCACGCAAACATATTAGCGAGCAGATGGCCCAGATGTCGGAAGAACAACGTGCCCCGCTCTATGCCGAAGGGGCCGCTTTTGCCGCCGACCTCAAGCGAAGAGGCGTACCTCTGTGGTTCGCCTCCAAAGGGTGGAATTGGGGCAAGAGCCTCCTTTCGCTGCTGGCCGTGGTCCTCACGGTGTGGGCCGTCATACTGCCCATCTGGAAATATTGGCTGCTAAGCAATCTGATTGTCTATCTCCCCACACACCTCATCACTAAGTACAAAATCAAGGATCCTCAGTTCCGCAGTTCGGTCAACTTCGGCATACGGTTGTTTGCCACCTTCCTCTACCTTGTTGGCCTCTTCGTGGTTGGCCTTTGTGTTTCTGGCATTTGGCCAGTCCTGCTTTGGCTGGCCATCGGCATTGTCAGCATCCACGTCACTCCGCACCTCTTTGTGCTCTTGCGCGACGTGTGGTACGGTTTGAAAATGAGTCGTTAGTACTCTTCTTGCGGAAGACAGAAGTGCATCGGATGCAGCCGCCCCACGTTGATAGCCTTTAGGAATTGGAAGGGTCCGCGCAGCATTTCTTGTTCCAGACGTGGGTCCACGGGCAACATGGCGTGGTCAATGTGCGGAAAGTCTTTCCGTATGTCGCGTAGGGTGGAGAGGAAGAGTTTCTCCATTTGGTCCAGCGATACTTTTACCCGGTCGGCATCGGGGTTGTCCTCATCGGTGAAATACCAGTTGTTGTTGTCGCCCGCATGGTAGAGGGTAGTGCCGTCGTGCAGCACCGTAACGGTGCTTACACCCACGTCGGTGGAGTGGTAGGCATGGAGGGTGAAATGGGGGGTCTCCACCACTTCGCCAAATCGCAGCACGGCCAGCGGAAGATTCTTGTCTATGCGGCGCCGCCGCACGGTGTCGTAGGAGGGGAGCAGATGCCACTGCGGCCGTTGTCGGCACCATTCGGGGATGTCGGTATTGAAATGGTCCTCGTGGAAATGGGAGATGACAAAGTAGACCTCCTTTTTCTGGTCCAACGCCTCGTCGAGCAGGGCTTGCAGCCTTCTCTTCGGGTCGCGCCAATAGTCGTATACGATGAGAAAGGATGGGTCGCTGTAGGCAAAGCAGCTGTGGTGGATATAGGAGAGTGGCATTAGGAGAAAGTGGCGCGGGGAACAAAGTCTATCATGATGCTCTGCTCGTCGAAGTGTATGTCTTGCAACGTGATGTTGTCAAACATGGACGAGAGGTTGGGGTTGCTGCCCAGGGAGAGTTTCAGCTTGTTGCCGTCAAACAGTTCCACCATGTTGGCGTTGGGATTCTGTTTCTGGGCTTGGGTGATGGCTGCGCGTAGCATGTATTCGATGCCTGCACCGCCGCCAAAGCTGAGGATGACATCGGAACCCTGCACCCCTTCTACGTTGATGTCGATGCCCACAGAGCCCATCAGGGGCACTTTGTGGCTGATGCGGACGGTGTGGGGTCCGCCAAAACAGAGGGGTAGTTCTTTGCCCGATTTCTCGGCGATGAGGTGTTCTACTTCGTTGTATGTTAGTTTTAGTTGCATGAGTATGTTGTTTTTATTAGGTGTGTTCTATTTATTTGTTTCCATTGTCGCGTCCCGTCGGGACGCAGTTTACTGACGTCTGAGTATCACGGCACTGCGCCTTCGGCTTGTACCGTGTTATTAATAGTCTCACCCCTTCTGGGTGATTTATAGAAGTCCCCATTATTGTATGTGGGTTATCTATCACCTTGCAGGGCCTAGCTGTTGTGGTAGGGCTCGTGGCGTAGGATGGTGAAGGCGCGGTAAAGTTGCTCCACAAAGAAGAGCCGCACCATCTGGTGGTTGAAGGTCATTTGTGAGAGCGATATTTTGTCATGGGCGGCGGCATAGACACTGGGTGCAAAACCAAAGGCACCGCCCACCACAAACACCAGTGAGCGCACGCCCGCGTTCATCTGACGCTGCAGATAGTCGGCAAAGCCCACCGAAGTGTGCTCCTTGCCGTGCTCGTCCAGCAGCACTATGCGGTCGGCCCCTTGTAACTTTTTGAGCAGCAGGGCGGCCTCGCGCTCCTTGATTTCGTCCGGGCTGGCTCCTTTCTGGTCCTTCAGGGCCGGAATCACCTCTATGTCGAAACGGATATAGTGCTTCAGCCGTTTGCAGTACTCGTCGATGCCTGCCTGCAGGTAGGCAATATCGGTCTTGGAAATAACCAGTAGCGTGATGTTCATGGGACTGAGGGATTATCGATTTGCAGAATGATGAATGGGGCCAAGAAACGACATGGCCTGCCACCCATTCGCAGCAAGAGGTTCAGCAGACGCGAAGGCAGGGCTTTGGCCGTGGAGCGGTGGGTATTATAGAAACCGCTTGCCACCGAGAGTTGAGCCCCGTATGGAGCCAGCAGATGCCGGTAGGTTTCGATGGGCAGGATGCGCTCGGTCCAGCTGCCAGTGGAGGGGTCGCAGGTATTGTAGGGGTCGCTGTTGGCATAGGGAGTATTGGTGGCCACGGCCTCTAGCAAGTCGTCATAACTTAGGCCGCGTGTGTGTTGGGCCCAGTAGTCGAGCTCTTGGGCAGAAAGCTGTGGCAAATGCTTGGCCAGGTACTGGCGGCGCAGTTGACAGAAACCGGGTTGGGTGCCGTCGCCGTGCTCGTCGGTGAGCATCACGCGGTGGAGCCTTCGCACCACATACGGGTTAAAAGGAGTGGAGCCTGTAGTGAAAATCATGGGCATGGGCGCGATGGCGAACAGGTCGGCAAAGAAGTCTTCAAGTCGGTAAATGTGCTCTATCACATCCATTCCCAACAGCCCGTTGGGGCGCACACCCGTTTGTTGGCACCACTGGCCTAGGGTGGCAGCGCTGCCCTGCAACACCACGTCGGGGCCATAGCCCAACTGCTCGCTCACGGCCTTTACGGTGGCGGCTGCTTGCGGGTTATAGTCGATATAAATGACCTTTCCGAAACCACGCTCCTTCATCAGGCAGGAGAGGAACCCGTGCCCGCCCCCATAGTCCACCACCGTCAGCTTCTCGGGTGGCTGGCGCAGCAAACGGAGCATCCTCTCAATGCAGCGGTCATATATCTCCAAATAGTAGTCAATATTGGGCAGAAGCCGCAGGATATAGTTGCGGCTGTAGTCGCTGATGGCGAGGGTGGAATAGTCGATATGGACAAGGTCGTCGCGGATCATAGTTTCTTTTTTATTAGGGCACGCAGCAAGGGATTGGGACAGCGGCTGAGTTGGTAGTAGGTGGTGGGCTGGGCGCCGTAGAGGCTGTAGGAATAGGCGATGCTGGGCACCATGCTGCCCTCGAAATCGAAGCTGCTTGTGCGGGCGGACAGCTGCCTTATGATGTGCCAGAAGAGCAGGGGGGAGGTGCCTCCGGGATGTCCTTCAGGATTCAGTGCTGAAAGGAGTGCGTAGGCGCAGCGGCTGTCATAGGCCACAAAGCGGGCCCCGCGCAGAATGTCGCTCTCGTCTGCCAGGCCCAACAGAAGTCCTTGCTCGCGCTTGAGGGCGGCGTTGATAACCCGTGTCATAAACTCCTGCGAAAGCAGGTCTCGCTCACCTCGCGACTGCCAGTAGCGGGTGTGAAAGTCGGCAAAGTCGGCTGCCGAGAGCTCTACCGGATGCAGCATCCCCTCGCAATGGCGTATTTGCCGCTGGCGATGCCGCTTGTCGAAGTGGCTAAATACCTGCTCTGGGTCGCTGATGTCCTCAATACGGTATGTGATGCGGGTGTCGGAGTCGTAGCCCTTCCATCCACTCAAATCCTCCACCGTTGGGGCAAAATTCTGGTTGAAGAGGGCCAGCCGCAGCCGTTTGAAATGCTCCACCAATTGGCGGGTGCATTCCTGACGGTCGCTCTCGGGACGGAACCAAGGGCCGCTGTATTGCGTTAGTTGGGGCTGCAGCACATAGCGCAGTCCCCATTTGGAGCCGATGAGATAAGGCATGGCCGCCGCAATGTTGCCCTGCCTGTCGTAGGCAAAAGCCACCTCCCAACGCTTGCCGTGGCATACCGTCTCCATCCACCAATATTGCAGAAACAGAGGGATTTGCTCTCCCTCTGTTTCGCACAAAGCTTTGTATTGTCCTTTTCCGTCCATTCTTGTTAATTCTAAATTCTGATTTCTGAGAGGCCGCAGCCCAACTTGGAATTCAGAATGAAGAACGCGGACATTCTTATTGAATTGTCACCGTCACTCGGTTATTGGCCGAGCGGCCGCTAAGCGTGTTGTTGTCGCCCACAGGATTGTCCTCGCCGCGGGCAATCACCTCTATGCGGTGTTCATCGATGCCGCGTCTCATCAAGGCCTTCTTAATCTCCACGGCACGTTGGCGCGAGAGGCCCATGTTGTAGGCTTCGGTGCCCACGTTGTCGCAATAGCCGGTCAGCAGCACCTCCAGTCCTTTCTCCTGTTTCAGATAGTTGGCCAGGTCGTCCAGCTCGGCTGTGTAGGAGGGTTGTATGGTGGCATCGTTGGCAAAGAACTTAATCTCGGCAAAGGAGCGTGCATTCCGAGCCGCACTGGGCAGTAGGTCAATCTTCTTGGAGCTGAAGTCACACACGATGCCCACGCGGATAAGCGGCTCCTCGCGTTGGGGCTCGTTGTAGAATTCTTCGTCCTTCCAGTAGCGCCAGTCCACTTCGGCCACCTTGTAGGAAATCTTGTTTTTCATCTCCAGCTCGATGAGTATGTCGCGGAAATAGTCCAGCGATATGACCGCCTCCATCTGAGCTTGTGCAATGAGCTCGTCGCGCTCGTCCTGGTCTGTCACCGAGGGGTTTACAGCAAAGATGGCGCACATATGCATAGGAATACGTCCGGCACTGCGCAGGTAGTCCATCACCGGGTCAAATTTGCCCCAGTCGCGCTGGTCATCGCGCAGCCATTTCAGTTGGCGGAAACGGTTGTAGTCATAGTCCACAAAATAAAACGTCTTGCCGTCGAAAGCGGTGAACTTCCACACCGTGTCGTAGGCCGACTCGCGCACCTTGTGTTTGCCGCCCTCGTCAATGATGGGCTCCACTTTCTTACCCTTTTTGGTATTGGGCAGGGTCACCTGTTCGTACAGGCCGCCCGGCGTGGGGTGCCAGTTGGTGTCGGCTTTGCTGCGCAGCCACAGGCGTTTGTTGTTGCCCTCGCGGGCAATCTCGGTCGTTTGTTTCTTTTTCAGATACTGAGCCTTCAGGCTGCCCGTCGGCAGGGTCACCAGCAGGGCCAGCAGGACTATCAAGAGATGTTTCTTCATCGTGTGAGTGAATTTATCTTTTTCGGTTAGTAACGCAAAAAAAAAATATTTATTGTTGTGGGTCTGTAATCGTGCCATTCTCGCATACCAAAATGCGTGACTGGTACTTGTCAATCATCATGAAGTCGTGCGACGAAATCAGCATTGTCGTCCCCGTCTGTCGGTTGATGTCCACCAGCAGTTGCATGATGTCCGAAGAGGTCTTAGGGTCCAGGTTGCCCGTCGGCTCGTCGGCCAGCAGCAGGGCAGGATTGTTAATCAGGGCGCGTGCGATGCCCACGCGCTGCTTCTCGCCTTCGGAGAGACCCGTGGTGCGTGCCTGAGCCTTGTCGGCGATGCCCACTGCCTCCAGGGTCTTGCTTATCTGTGGCTCTATGTCGGCCTTTTTCCACCCTGTGGCCTGCAGCACGAAAGCCAGGTTGTCGTGCACGTTGCGGTCCCTCAGGAGACGGAAGTTCTGGAATACGATGCCTATGCGCCTCCGCAGCAGGGGAATCTGGCGGTGCTTCAGATGCACCAAGTCGAAGCCGCACACTTGCGCTTCGCCCGACTCAATCTCGCGGTCGGCATACAGGGTGCGCAGCAACGAAGTCTTGCCCGCGCCGCTCTTGCCAATGAGGTAAACAAACTCACCGGGGTCGATGCGGAGATTCACATGGGTCAGCAGAGGACCCTCCTCGTGGCTGATAGTAACGTCTTTAAGTGATATGATAGGGGTCTCCATAAACGCGTAATTTCAAAATGCAAAAGTACTATTTTTTTTCTATACATTTAATATATAAGCGCATTTTTTTTAAAAATATAGATTCGGATTATCCACATCTGCCCTAAAGAAGGAACTAACCTTTCCACAGTAGTCTTTCTTCAGGTGCCGATTTTGGAATAGGTGATTCCGGCATGACCTAGCCGATTAGGGTTAAAAAGCATTCGCTCTAGTGTCAGGTATGACTGATTTTGGACATATTGGCTCAATGTCGTGTCTCAACGAGATGCTGGGATGCATGGACATCGCTGATCCCACACGGCGTTCCTTGGGTGGGGTCAGCGAGATTCAACCTCTTCGAGGTTGTCAAAGAATCAGTCATATATTAAACTGGAGTCAATGCATTATCCTTTAGTCCAGAAGCGGGGGACGAAGAGGATGAGGAGGGTGAGGCATTCGAGACGGCCCATGAGCATGAGGAGGGAGCAGATGAGTTTGCCAGCGGTGGTGAAGCCTACATAACAGCCAAAGCCGCCCGAGGTGCCTAGGCCGGGGCCATAGCTGGTGATGCAGGCAATAGCGGCACCGATGGATTCGGTGGCACTGATGCCACTGAGCATGAGTAGCATGATGCCGACAAAGGTGACGGCGGCATAGACGAGGAAGATGACCATGACGTTGGTGATGATGTCGGGGGAGACGGGTTTGCGGTTGAGGCGCACGGGGTTGACCGAACGGGGGTGGAGGCGGTCACGGAGGGTTTTGCGCACGCCTAGCACGAGGATGAGCACGCGCATGGTTTTAAGACCGCCGGTGGTGGCTCCGGCCATGCCACCGCAAAGCATGAGGAGGACGAAGAGGAATGTGATGGGAACCCACCACTGTGAGGTGTCGGCTACGAGGGAGCCGGTGGTGGTGAGGACGCTGATGGTTTGCACTAGGCCGCAACGGAGGGCGTCGGGCCAACGGTAGCCCATCTTTAGGGCCAGGGCTAGGACAACGAAGAGGGCTCCGAGGAGGTAGGTGGCCAGGTAGCAGCGTAGTTGGTCGTACTTGCCCCGCAGGCGGTTCCATTGGAGCGTGAGGAAGTAGTATAGCATGGAGAAGTTGATGCCGCTGAAGAGCATGATGAGGGCAACGATGTATTGCTGGGAGTGGGTGAGGTGTTCGAGGCTGTTGTTGTAGATGGAGAAGCCGCCGGAGGAGATGTTGGTGAAGGTGATATTGACGGAGTCCCAGAGGTGAAGGCCGCTTTTGCATAGGATGAGGATGAAGAGGGCGGTGAGGAGGATGTAGACACCGAGGGTGTGTCGGACGGTGGCCCCCATGGAAGTGGTCTGCTTGCCGGTGTTGTCGGCACCGGAGGCTTCGGCGGTGTAGAGGCTGTACTTGTTGATTCCCATGGAAGGGACCAGGGCCAGGACGAGGAGAACGATGCCGAAACCGCCGAACCACTGGGTCATGCTGCGCCAGAGAAGGATGGAGGCGGGCAGCCATTCGACGGCCGAGAAGATGGTGGCACCGGTGGAGGTGGTGCCGGAGGTGGACTCGAAGAGGGCATCGGCAAAGGTGGTGACCACACCGGTGGCAAGGTAGGGAAGGGTGCCGAAAAGGGAGAGGACGACCCACATGAGTACGACTAGGAGATAGGCCATGCGCTTGTCGGTGATGCGGCGGGCGTGTCGGAAGGTTACGGACAGAAGAAGTCCCACGCAGAGGGTGAAGAGGCCAGAGACGGTGATGGCGGGCCAAGTGCCGTCGGCAAAATGGATAGCGGGAATGAGGCAGGTGAGGATGAGTGCCCCTTCCACGATGAGCATGATGCCCAAGAACCTTAGTATGTACTTGATTTCTGCGATGATGCTTGTGTTTATGAGTGATTAGGACTTACTACTCAGGGATTTTATTGTTGACGCTATCCTCGCCGCCAGTAGGCGGGGGAGAAGATGGCGATGAGGGCGAAGAGCTCGATGCGTCCGGCAACCATGAGCAGGGCGAGGGTCCATTTGGCCAGCGGAGGCAGGAGTGCATAGTCGAGGGCTCCCCCTAGGTTGTTGATAAGGGGCGAGGGTCCCAGATTGCTGATGTTGGCGGCGGCCATACAGACGGCATCGGGGATGGTGGAGCCACAGAGGGTGAGAATGAACGCCCCGCCACAGATGAAGGCGAGGTAGAGGAATACGAAGACGAAGGTCTTGTTGATGTAGTCGTCTTCGACCACCCGGCTGCCCACCTTGACACAGGTGACGGCGTTGGGGTGTATCATGTGGGTGAAGTAGTTGCTGATGTATTTGCTAATGGTGATGACGCGGAATATTTTGATGCCGCCGCCAGTGGAGCCCGCCGAGGCTCCCATGAGGATGAGGAGGAAGGTGAGTACACTGACGAGGAAGGACCAATGGGTGGGCTTGGGCAGATAGTAGCCGCAGGAGGACATGGTGGAGGCTATGTGGAAGAGACTGTAGGAAAGGGATGAGAGGATGTCGTTGCCTGCCGAGGTGAAGGCTCCGGTGCTTATGAGGACCATGACGGCGAAGATGGCTAGGTAGGTCCAGAGCTCTTCATCGCGCCAGTGCCCCTTCCAGCGAAAGGTGAAGAGGTGGTAGAGCTGGGCTAGGCTGATGCCGCTGAGCACCATGAAGAGGGTGACGATGACGATGGCACCGGGGCTGAGGGTGGCAATGCCTGTACTGCAGGGAACGAAGCCACCGGTGGAGACGGTGCTGAAGGCTAGGCAAAGGGATTGGAAGAGGGGTGTGCCGCCCAATAGAAGCAGCACCAGCATGACGACGGTGAGGAGGGTGTAGATGGTGAAGAGGCGGGTGACACTCTTGGAGAGGCGGGGATGGAGCTTGCGCTGGCGGGTGCCTGAGAATTCGGCCTCGTAGAGTTGCTCGCCTCCTACGCCCAGTTTGCGCAGGATGGCCACGACGAAAAGCATGAAGCCGATGCCGCCCACCCACTGGGTGAAAGAACGGTAGACAAGGAGGCTGGGGGGCAATTCTTCGGGGCGCGAGAGGATGGAAGAGCCGGTGGTGGTGTAGCCGCTGAAGGACTCGAAGAGGGCATCGGTGAGGGTGCCGAGGCTGCCCGATATAAGGTATGGCAGGGTGCCACAGAGGGGCAGGACGAGCCAGATGATGGTGGTGAACCAGTAGCTTTCGGTTTCTTTGAGGTCGAAGGTGGCACGGCGACCCACTATATTGCGCAGGAAGAGGCCCGTCATGAGAATGAGCATGGCCGAGACGAGGATGGAGAACTGGGCTCCGTCGTGGTAGAGAAGGGAGACGACTAGGGGCAGCACGAGGCTGAAGGCCATGTAGATGAGGAGGACGCCCGTGAGGCGCGCGATGAGGGGGAAGTTGAACCGGCGCAGCCCCAGCCGTTGGGCGGGACGTTGGTCTGGATGGGAGTGGAGGTGGGTGCGCACGGGTAGGGGAGGATGGGTTTATTCGAACAGTCGGGCCACTTGGTCCATCACTTTGGGCAGGGCGAAAACGATGACTTTGTCTTTGGCCTCAATCTGGGTGTCGCGGGTGGGGAGGATGCTTTGGTTGCCGCGGATGATGCCGCCGATGGTGGACCCTTGGGGGAGGGAGAGCTCGCGGATGGTGCGGCGGGTGGCAGGGGCGCGACGGCCTACGTTGAATTCTACCAGCTCGGCATTGGTGCCGCTGAGCCACTTGCTGCGGACGGCGTCGCCTTTGACGATGAAACGCGAGATGTAGCTGGCGGTGATGAGTTTCTTGTTGATGATGGTGTCGATGCCGATGTCTTGCGAGAGGCTGATGAAGCCAGTGTTTTCCACCAGGGCTATGGTGCGATGGACACCCAGTTTCTTGGCATGGAGACAGGTGAGTATGTTGGTCTCGGAGGAGTCGGTGACGGATATAAAGGCGTCGGTGTTTTGCAGGCCCTCTTCTTTGAGCAGTTCGATGTCGGTGGCATCGCCGTTGATGATGAGCGTTTTGTTGAGGAGGGCGGCGGCTTCGTCGCATCGCTGTTTGGACTCTTCGAAAAGGGTGATGCGGATTTTGTCTTCGAGGGTTTGGGCGGCAAAGCGGCCTATGCGCCCGGCTCCCACTATCATGGCTTTGCTGATGCTCACATCGGTCTTGCCGGCCACACGCTTGATGGTGTCGAACTGGTTGGGGCGGCTGATGAGGTAGACGAGGTCGCCCTGCTGGAAAGTGGTGTCGAGGTGGGGAAAGATGGTCTGGCCGTTGCGCAAGAGGGCGACGATGCGCACGTGGAGGGTGTTGTAGTTCTGGATGAGTTCCTTGACACTGTGGCCCGCCACGGGGGAGTCGGCTTCTAAGTGGATGAGATACATGGTGAGCAGGCCGCTGGAGAAGTCGAAGAACTCGGTGGCCACAGAGTTGTTGATGAGGTTGGTTATTTCCTTGGCGGCAATGCGTTCGGGACACACCATCTCGTCAACGCCTAGGTCGCGCAGCATGTCGCGATGGCGGGGGTAGAGGAGCTCGGTGTTGCTGATGCGGGCCACGGTTTTCTTGGCACGGAGTTTTTTGGCCAAAACACAACTCATGAGGTTGATGCTCTCGTCGTGAAGGACGGCCAAGAAAAGGTCGCAGTCGTCGACGTTGGCCTCGGCGAGGACCTTGGGCGAGGTGGAGGAACCCGCGATGGTCATGAGGTCGGAGTCTTTCTCCAGCCGTTTCAACAGTTCGGAATTGGGGTCCACCACGGTGATGTTGTGGTCCAGTTCGGTCAGTGATTTTGCGAGGTAAAAGCCCACCTCTCCGTCTCCTGCAATTATTATATTCATCTTTAAAGGCACAAAAATTAGCGTGCAAAAATACAAAAAAAAACTATTATACAATAAAAAAAGTTCAGGACAGGCTCCATAAATAGGATAGATGGCGCACCTAGGAGGGCAAGGGTGAGAAAAAATATTGTTTGTATTTCAAAAAATAGTCGTATATTTGCAAATTTGATAAAGAATAGGAAATGGAAATAACACGCACTTTCGACCTGCTGGATTACCTCCTGGAACAATTTCCTGACAAAGAGGATGTTCTCTGCGCCAAAGAGAAGGGAGAATGGGTCAAATATAGCTCACGGAAGTATTACGATATAGCCCACTATATGGCCTGCGGACTGCTGGAAATGGGGCTGAAACCGGGCGACAAGATTATTACGATGACGGCCAACTGCCCCGAGTGGAATTTTACTGACATGGCCTGTGCCCTCACGGGAGTCATTCATGTGCCTATCTATCCCACCCTGAGTGTGGAAAACTATATGCACATCATCAGCCACAGCGAGGCACAGTATATGTTTGTCAGCAACCATATTATGCTCCGCCGTGTGGCTCCGGCACTGGAGAAATTGGAGAACGCCCCCAAGGTCTACACGCTGGAAAAGATTGAGGGCTATCCGCGCACGTTCGACATTCTGAAGTTGGGCATCAGTACCAAGGACAAGAACGTCCCCATGTTGGCTCATCTGAAGGAGACCATACGCCCAGAAGACTGTGCCACCCTTATCTATACCTCCGGCACCACGGGCGACCCCAAAGGGGTGATGCTCTCACACCGCAATCTGTGCAGCAATTTCCTGGCTCACGCCAAGGTGAACTATATGCCGGCCGGCTCTAAGGCTCTCAGCTTTCTGCCGTTGAACCACATCTATGAGCGCAGCATGAACTATCATTTTCAGTATCGAGGCGTGGGTATTTACTATGCCGAGAACATGGGCACCATCCAGCAGAATATGCAGGAGTTGCATGCCGACGGTTTCTGCGCCGTCCCGCGGGTGCTGGAGATGGTGTACGACAAGCTTTATGCTGCTGGCAAGGATTTCACCGGCATCAAGAAGAAGATTTACGACCGCGCTTTTGTCCACGGTTCTCGCTGGGACTATTCCAACTTGCAGCGGATGCAGCTGTTCTATCAGTTGTCACAGTGGTTCTATGACCGCATGGTCTACCGCCATTGGCGCGAGAAGTTCGGTGGCCACGAGCTCTGTGTCATCACCGGCTCCAGCAGTATTCAGCCCAAGATGCTGCGCACCTTTGCCGCTGCGGGTATCTATATCCATGAGGGCTATGGACTTTCGGAGACTTCGCCGGTCATCGCTGTCAACAATCCGGCCAAGAACTGGGTGAAGATTGGCACCGTGGGTCCCATCCTGGAAGGGGTGGAGGTGAAGTTTGCCGAGGATGGTGAAATCCTCACCCGTGGGCCACATGTGATGATGGGCTACTATAAAGACCCTGAATATACAGCCCAGGTGATTGATAGTGAAGGCTGGTTCCACACGGGCGACGTGGGTGAGATGGTGGGCACGGGTATCGGCGGCCCCAAGTATCTGCGCATCACAGACCGTAAGAAGGACATCTTTAAACTGTCGGCAGGCAAGTATATTGCCCCACAGCTGCTGGAGAACAAGTTGCGCGAGTCGGAGTATATCGAACAAGTGATGGTGGTGGGCGAAAACGAGAAGAGCGCATCGGCCATCATTTCACCCAATTTCAATACCTTGCACTATTGGGCACTAAAACACCATCTGCACTATCGTGACAATGTCACATTGCTGTCTTTGCCAGAGGTGAAGGAGAAATATCGCGAGGTGATTGCCGTATGCAACCGCGATTTCGCGGCCCATGAGCAAATCAAGAACTTCCGCCTGGTTGCCGACGAGTGGACGGCCAATAACGGACTGCTTTCGCCTACCCTTAAAATCCGTCGCAAGGTGTTGATGGAAAAATATAAGAGTTTGATTGCCGAAATCTACGGCAATGAGGCACCTTCCGGCAACCCCATCCTTTCGGCTTTCCGCAATGTGGAGCTGCCCACTTTTGGTTTTGGCAAGAAGAAACAGGATTGAACCCCCGCTTAGATCTTCGGCGGCCTATAATAAATGTCTCTGGTTTGATAAAAGACTGATTTTTAGCAGTCTCGAAGAGGCTGAATCTCAATAACGTTGCGAAAGGTTGAGCGCAAAGAAAGCTTGCTTGCTTTGCCGAGACCTAGCAACGTCTCGCAGAAACCCCATACTAAGCGACCAACGGGAGCGCAGTGTGGGGATAGCGAAACCCCTACTACTCAGCGTGTCGAAGACACGCCACATTGAAAAATACGAGCAAGAATCAGT
>DFDY01000137.1 GCA_002368955.1 Bacteroidales bacterium UBA3816 | reverse complement strand
CCCACATCGTTCATATACAGCTTGAATACCGAAGGCTCCTCATAGAAACGCAACGGCATCTTGGGTGCGCTGACGCGTGTTACTTTATAAATCAGACCAGCATCTAACAGCCACTGAATGGCAAGCAGGTAGTCGCTGGCACGACTTCCCGGCTTCACATCCGAATATTTGAACTTCTTGTTCTCTTTTGCCAGCTGCTGCGGGATGGCATCCCACACCATGGCGATACGCTCCGCCTCATTCCGCAACACATGCTTGGAGAAGTCTTTGCGGTAGTCTGCCAGTATCTGTTTCTGAATCTTGCGTACCTCGTGGGGATTGCCCTCTTCTGCAAAGGACTTCACCGCTGCCGGCATTCCTCCCACATAATAGTATTGTCTCAGCAGTTCGATGAAGAAATCGTTGAGTGCGCTAGCGGAAGTAAAATCACAGTTCTGCAGCATCTCGGCCGCCTGTTCCTTCCCCAGGGCCATCACAAACTCGGTGAACGACATGGGATAGAGATTCATCATATCCACCTTCCCCACAGGGAAGGAAACGCCCTGATGCAGCGATATGCCCAACAAGGAGCCAGCCACGATTACATGGTATTCTGGAGCATTCTCACAGAAATATTTCAATGCCGTCAAGGCACGAGGGTACTCCTGTATCTCATCGAGGACAATCAAAGTTGAGCCCGCTGCAATGGATTCACCCGAAACAGCCGACAGGGCAGTCACCATACGACGGGTGTCAAAATCCCTGAAAACCTCCTCTATGAGCGGGGTACTCTCACAGTTGATGTACGCCATGTTGGCATATTCTCTCCTACCAAATTCCCGAATAATCCAAGTTTTTCCCACCTGACGTGCCCCATTTAAGATAAGAGGCTTTCTTCCACACCTCCCTTTCCATTTAAGCAAATCATTATATATCAGTCGTTTCATAATGTTGTTCTACATTTTTTCGGACGAATTCACAATGCAAATATACATTTTTTCTGACGAATATTGGAAGAAAAATCACATTTTTTTGGATGACCAACGGTACAAAAACTACATTTTTTATGACGAATGAAGTGCTGTTGTGACTTTCCCTGGAATTGGTTGACAGATTTGGGATGGTTAAACTGAATCAGTTTACATTCCCAATTCCCAAATCTCAATTCTCAATTCTCAATTAAATCTGTGGATTTCTCCGGTTTTTGGCAAAAAAAAATTGTGGATTCGGTTTTTGTTCGTATCTTTGCAGCCGTTTTTATGAGGGAGTAATTGGCGGCAGAGGCCGTGAGTGATGTCAACAAATCACTGGTCAGCAATGACTTGGCATCACTCGTAAGCAATGAGACTCATAGGCAGCCCACGGGCGGTCTATGAGGTTTTTTTTTTAGAGAAGATAATAATGTAACTAAAACACAAAAAAAGAATACTAATGTCATCGCGAATTCTGTTTTTCGTCCTCTTTATGGTCTTCATGGTTGTCATGTTGGCCTTGGACCTGGGGGTCTTCCACAAGAAAGACCACGTCATCAAAATCAAGGAAGCTGCCATCTGGACCGGCATTTGGATTACGCTGGCCATGCTCTTCGGCCTGCTGCTCCTCTTCAAGGCGGAATGGATTCATGGCATCACCTGCATGGAGGACTTACTTGCTTATGCTAAGCAGACGGGCATCGAACATGTCATCCAGCCCTCTATGGAGTATGGCGCAGCCCTCGAAATCTACCGCAAAGAGGTCTTCCAGCAATATCTGGCCGGTTATTTCCTCGAAGAGTCGCTTTCCATTGACAACATCTTCGTGATGATAATGATATTTGTAAGTTTTGGCATAGACAAGCGCTACTATCACCGCATCCTCTTCTGGGGCATTCTGGGTGCCATCGTGCTCCGCTTCCTCTTCATCTTCCTGCTGGGAACCCTCGTGGAGCGTGTCTCGTGGGTTTTGGCCGTTTTTGGTGTCATCCTTATCTACAGCGGCATCAAGATGTTCCGCGACAAGGGCGATGAGAAAATCGACACCGCCAACCATCCTGCGGTCAGGTTTGCCAGCCGTTTCTTCCCCCTCACGCCCAAGGTCGAAGGTCACAACTTCTTCACCAAGATTGACGGCCGCACCTATATGACCCCACTTTTCTTGGTCCTCTTGGTGATAGAGTTCTCCGACATCATCTTTGCCGTCGACAGCATCCCCGCAGTCTTCTCGGTCACCACCGACCCCTTCATCGTCTATTTCTCCAACATCTTCGCCATCATGGGCCTGCGGTCGCTTTTCTTCCTCCTGAGCAACATCACCGACAAATTCTGGCTGCTCAAATACGGCCTCGGCGCCCTCCTTTGTTTCATCGGCATCAAGATGATTGGGCATGAATTCTTCGGACTGAGCATCAGCACCATGGCCTCGCTTATGGTCATCCTCGGCATCTTGGTCTTCTCCATCCTTTTCTCACTGATTATCCCTAAGAAAACCAACAAGGTGTCCGTCGAATAAAGCTGCTATGACTTTTGTAGAGTTGTTTCTGGTAGCGCTGGCCCTTTGCGTTGATAGTTTGGTGGTTTCAACGGCCAGCTCCTTCAAGAGCAAGATGCCCCTGCGCAAAGGGGTGCTCATGGCCGTTACATTTGGTTTTTTTCAGGGCCTCTTTCCCCTCTTAGGGGCGCTCTTGGGTGTGGCATTCAAAGCCTATGTGGAGGCTGTAGACCACTGGATAGCTTTCTTCCTGCTGCTGGTGGTTGGCTCCCGCATGATTTGGGAAGCCTTCCACCCCAATGACGATGAAAAGCATTTGGACGTTACTCGGTTCGCCGTCATGTGCCTGTTGGGCATTGCTACCAGCATCGATGCCTTTGTGGTGGGCATCGGCTTCGGCCTCAACTACACCTTCTCGCAAACCCTTCTGACGGTCTTTGTGATAGGGGTTGTCACCTTTGCGGTGTCGATGCTAGGGTGGTCCCTGGGCAAGCGCAACATACCTGTGCCCGAGAAAGCCGCCAACATCATTGCCGGCCTCACCCTCATTGGTCTGGGCACCTATACTCTCATCGAACACACCTTGCTGTAAGCCTCCTTTTTGGCCTGAAGAGCCATCCATTCCAAACCGAGCCGGGGATGCTCCATCAGCCCCCGGCCAATCATTACTGCCTTCAGCATGGGAAAGTGCTTGACAATGCGTGCAATATCCTCCACACAACGAATGTCCCCATTATATGCCATCGGCTTCTGGCAGCCCTCATAGAATGATTCAAAAGCCCCCAAATCCACCTTGCCCTTATATTGCTGCACACCCAGCCGGGGATGCAGGGTGATAAGGGCCAGCGGGGCCTCGTTGAGCAGCGGCAACAGGCCAAGGCATTCGTCGCTGCTCTCCAATCCCAATCTCATTTTGACTGAGAATGTCACTTCGGGACGTTGTTTCATCTCCTCCAAAATGGCTTCCACTCGGTCGGGGTGGGGGAGGAGACCACTTCCGCGGCCGCTATGGTATTGCATGGGGAAAGGACATCCCATGTTCAGGTCAATCCGTCGCCATCCCATCTGCTGCAGTGAATCGCACAGCCGTGCCATCTCCTCGCGATTGCAGGCTATCACTTGTGGCACGGTGGGTACCCCCTGGTTGAATTGCGGCAGCAGGTCTTTTTTCTCCTTGTCGCGAATGCGGCCCCGCTCCAAACGCGAAAAGGGGGCATAATACTCCTTCACGCCGCCCACTTCGGCAAAGTGTTTCCGCCTGAAGCGTACGTCGGTCAAGCCCTGCATGGGGGCAAAGAGAATGTCTACCGGCATGCCGCGAGGGGTCTTTAGCGTAGTTCCTGAATGGCCTCGTCGGTCCAGTTTTGGAAAAACTCCAGCACCTTCTTGCGGTCATAGCCCTTGCCCTCTTCCAGATAGGCACTGTTCTGGATGTGCAGCACCGAGCCGTCGTGGTTCAGGATGACCAGCACCGGATAGCCAAAGCGGCCGGGGTTGCCCAGCCTTATCATGGCATCGGTGTTTTTGTTCTCCTTGGACGTGTTGATGTGGATGTATACGTAGTTCTTCTCGATCAGTTCGGCAATTTCCTTGTCGCTGGTGATGAAATCGGCAAACCGTAGGCACCAGGGACACCAGTTGCCGCCCACCTGGCAAACCACCTTGCGATTGCTGCTGTTGGCCAGCTCCATGGCTTGGTCAATCTGCAGGAGTCCGTCCAGGGTCTCGTCGTACACCTTCTTGTACTCCTTTTTCACCCCGTCCTTTGCCTCTTTCCTGGAGGTGGCGGCCTTCTTGTCCTTGTCGTTTTCTTTGGTTTGGGCCATGACGGGCATTGCCAGTGCCACGGCCATCAATACTAGAATAATCCTTTTCATATCGTTATAAATTATCAAATGCCTTTTTGAGCTCCTCCTGTTGGCTTGGGTCGGCAATGCTAATCAGCAGGCGTGCCCGCTCGCGAAGCGACTTGCCGTAGAGGTTCACCGCCCCATTTTCCGTCACCACCCATTGCGTCAGCGTCCGAGGCGTAACCACGCCCGCGCCGCGGGTCAGCGTGGGCACAATCTTGCTCTTGCCCTTGCCGGTCATAGAGGGCATGGCAATGATGGGCACACCTCCCTGGCTGTAGGTGGCGCCGAGGATGAAGTCCAGCTGACCGCCGCTGCCGGAGAAAATCTTGCTGCCTATGGAGTCGGAGCAAACCTGTCCCGAGAGGTCTATCTCGATGGCCGAATTGAGGGCCACCACGCGGGGATTCTGCGCTATAATCAGGGGCGAATTGGTATAGCCCACATCCTTCATCAGCACCGCCTCGTTGTGGTCCACAAAGTCGTACAGGGGCTGGTTGCCTTTGAGAAACATGGCCACCAGTTTGCCAGGGTCGGTCTTCTTCAGCCTTCCGTTGATCACCCCTTTCTCCACCAGCGGAATCACGTCGTCGGTGAACATCTCGCTGTGCACGCCTAGGTCTTTGTGGCCGCCCAGTTGCGAAAGCACCGCCGTGGGAATGTTGCCTATGCCTATCTGCAGCGTGGCCCCGTCAGGGATGAGCGCCGCCGCATGACGGCCGATGGCAATGTCCGTCTCGCTCAGCGGTGCCCGGCCGGCCTCTTTGAGGGGCTGGTCGTGGCGCACCAAGCAAAGGGGCACCTTGCGCCCCGGCAAGTCGATAGCCGTCCCGTCGGTGTTCAGTGTCAGCACCCCGTCGCCATAGGTGAAAGGCATGAACCGGTTGACCTGCGCTATCACCACGCGGGCTCGGGCGATGGCCTCGGGCATAAAGTCCACCGAAGTGCCCAGCGACACGCGCCCCCTCTCGTCCGGCTCGCTCACGGTGAGCATCACCACGTCGCAGTCAAGACTGCCACTGCTGATAAACCGCGGGCACTCGCTCAGCGAGCAGGGAATATAGTCGGCCTGCCCGCCTTGGGTGGCCTTGCGCACATTGCCGCCCACAAAGAAAGAGTCCAATTGGAACACTCCCTTGTACTGTGGCAGGACGTAGTCGGCATAGCCCTCTGTGTAGAAATGGCTGATGCGCACACCCTGCAGCTCGCCTCGGTCGCCCCGGTGCACCAGGGCCTCAATCAGGTGTTCTGGGGCCGCTGCCACGCAGGGCCAATAAACATAGTCGCCGCTGTGTATCTGGGCCACAGCATCCTCTGCCGTATAGTATCTCATCTTTTACAATTCTTTTGTCAAAATTCCGCTATCTGATTGTTGGTGGAATGAACGATAGTGAGTTGGGCGCATAGGGGGACAGACTGTCTCCCTATTTCTCATGTGACTATTCGCATACCATAAAAGCCTACAATTATGGGTGCAAAGATACAAATAAAAAATGGTTCGAGAAACATTCGTGGCATTTTTTTTATTTCTTTGTGGACCATTTCTGTTTTGTTTCACTTCCCAACTCACTTCTGCCGATATCCCCAAATGGGAGTAGAAGAAATACTCGTCTCCCAGCCCGATGGAGCCTTCCCAATAGCCTTTGTCTCCGATGCAGCAGCCCAAACGGCCAACTGCAAACACATCGAAACTCTTAAATCCTGACCTATATTGAGGCAGGAAATGATAGTAGGCATTCAAACCAAAATGGCAGGCCAGGTCCGTGCTTTCTTTTTGATTCACTACCACCTTGCATTTGACACACTTTTTCAGCGGGTGGAAAATGGGGCGGATGTACCTCTTTTGCAAGTCTGAGCCAGATGGGTGGCGAGAGGTTTTTCTGAAGAGAGATACCCCCGTTTTGTTAAAAAGCACCCCAAACTTAGTAGTTTTTTTGCCGTAATAAAAAAATATTTCTATTTTTGCAGTCAATTTGTAGAACAAAAAAAAGTAACAATTAATTCATTATGAAGAAAATTATTTTTGCATTCACCCTCGCTGCTGCCCTCATGGGCACTGCCGCCATGGCTCAGCAGCCCCAACAGGGGCATCATGATTGCCCCCATCACCAGCAGAAAGTAGACCAGCCGCGTCCCGAAATGGCTCCGCAGACAGCCCCCTGCCAAGGCCAGCCCGGCGACAAAGAATGCTGCCACCAGCAGGGCCAGCCAGGCCATCATCAGCACTGTCACCACGACGGCCATTGCAGCCAAGACGCCTTCCGTCCCCACGGCCAGGCCATCGTAACCCTCTTTGAGCACCTCGGTGCCACCAACACCGCCGACGGCTGGACCCAGAACGGCTTCCAGATGGAACGGGCCTACCTTGGCTACAAATACATGTTCGACCCCCACTGGACCGCCACCATCATCTTCGACGCTGCCGAGGCTGCCACTACTGGCATCGAGCACGTCTTCGTCAAGAACGCCTTCGTGCAGTATAAAGAGCACGGCCTCACCGTCGCCGCCGGTATCATCCCCACCTCCCATGCCTGGCTCTCCGAGAAATACTGGGGCCTGCGTTATGTGGCCCGCTCTATGTTTGACCTCTACGGCTTTGGCCAAGTGGCCGACCTGGGTTTCAACGTCAAGTACGACTTCACTCCCTGGCTCAGTGCCGATGTCAGCATGCTCAATGGCGAGGGCTTCCGCAAAATCCAGCTCGACAATCACTACCTCTATGCCCTCGGTCTCGACATCCGTCCCTTTGAGCATTTCGACATCCGTGTCTATGGCGACATCCTGACCCACGACACCAACGCCGTCAACGTCAGTCGCGACAACTTGGCCGACACTGCCGTCAACCAGGTGGCCCGCAAGAACCTCCATTTCTTCGTCGGCTATGACCACCGCTACTTCCGCATCGGAGCCGAGTACAACATGCGCTTTGCTCACGACTTCGTCCAAGGCAACAATGCCACAGGCCTCTCTGTCTATGCCGTTGGCAAAATCAACCCCAAACTCAACCTCTTCTGCCGCTACGACCGTGGAGTCTCCAGCGACAACGACCTCCTCGGCACCGTTTTCCAGTATGCCAACGATGGCCAGAATGTCTATGCCGGTGTCGACTTCCATGTCAACAAAATGGTGGCCGTCTCGCCCGCCATCCAGTACCACATCACGCCCAACAACACCACCTCCCTCTACGCCTACCTTAGCTGCAAAGTCAACCTCTAATTAATTGAGAATTGAGAATTGAGAATTGAGAATTATCCGGACACGAAATTCAATTCTCCATTCTCCATTCTCAATTCTCAACTCTCCATTCACTACCCCGTCCACCTTTTTAGTTTTTAGTTTTTACCTTTTACTTTATTACACCCCCCCGCCAAGACATGAAAAAAACAGTTAGTCTCCTCACCGCCGCGCTCCTAGTGCTGGCCTTCTCCGCCTGCCGTCAGACCGGGCCCAAAATCCAAGATCTCAATCCCCCACTCTCCTTTATCAACACCCAGGACTCCGCCTCCTTCCTCCTTACCGCCGACCAGCAGCTTTGGCCGCCCGAGAGCGACACCATTGGCGTCAGCAACAGCTACAGCATTGCCTGGCCATCCCCTGGTCACCTCACCCCCAAAGCCGAGCGCGAACTCCTCCTCCTCATCTTTGGCGACAGCTCAGCCACCACCTTCCGACAGGCAGCCACCACCTGGCTGGCCACCACCTGGTTTTACGAAGAGGACATCCCCCACCTGCGCCGCCACCCAGTCCAGGGCAGCGTCCCTGCCAGGCTTCCCTCCAATTATGGCCGCCTACACAGTACCGCCGCTGTCGATAGCACCCTCATCCATTTCACCGTCAGCAGTGAGACCAGTACCGCCTTTGCCGCCCACGGCCTCTACACCACCCACTATCTCACCATCGACCGCTCCAGCGGCCGCGTCGTGCATTTGATCGACCTCCTCGACACCGCCCTCCTGGGGCCCGTCATCGTTCGTGCCGTCGAAGACCTCGAAGTCAACAAACCCGTGCTCGAAAGCCTCTTCGACGAGTATCGCGGCCAACCCACCCTGCCGCAGCCCGACGACTTCTTCATCGACTCTGCCCACACCTGCATCACCCTCGTCTACCAGCTCTACACCATCGCCCCCTACGCCTGCGGCATCCAGAGCGTCGTACTCCCCATCTTCTGGCTCTCCAAACACATCCCCCTCACCCCCTACGCCAAAGAACTCTTCGGCCCCGAAGCCTACCTGCCCGAAAGCTGAACCCACATCTGCCTTATGAATGGAGAATGGAGAATGGAGAATTATCCGGACACGAAATTCAATTCTCAATCGCTCTAGTACAAAGTATGACTGATTCTTGCTCGTATTTCTCAATGTGGCGTGTCTTCGACACGCTGAGTAGTAGGGGTTTCGCTATCCCCACACTGCGCTCCCGTTGGTCGCTTAGTATGGGGTTATTG
>DFDY01000141.1 GCA_002368955.1 Bacteroidales bacterium UBA3816 | reverse complement strand
AAAACTAAAAGGGTGGGCGGAGTTGGGAGTTGAGAGTTGAGAGTTGAGAATTGAGAGTTTGTGATTTCGTTCTCCATTCTTCGTTCTCCATTCTCAATTCTCAATTCTTAATTTGACTGGAGGCCTTCTTCACTTATATGGGTTCGGGGTAGTCGACTAGCACTACTTTGACTGCGGAGTGGGCGGCAATGGTGCGGGTGTGTGCTACGTTGGTGTCGTTGTATTGGCGCGGTGTGTCCCAGATGTGTATGTTGTGGTTAGGGAAGGTGTTGGGCAGGAGGGGGAAAGTGTGGTAGTCGCCGCTGAGGGCGTCGGGGTGGAGTTCGGATATTTGCTGGCGGGTGAGTTCTTCCCACTCTTCTTCGGACCGGCCGGACCAATAGATGTTGTCTACCCACAGGATGACGTGCAGGCCTGAGTCTTTGAGGGTTTTGAGGGCTTGGTGGTTCATGCTTTCCACCATGAGTTGGTCCCGGATGCCCCATTTGCGCACTTCTTGGCATATGTGGTGGCTGATGCGCTCGGCGTTTTCGGTGGTGAGGTTTTTCATGTCCAGCCAGTAGTAGTTGGTCTCGGGGTGGCGCAGGGAGTCGAACCAGGCCCCGAGGGTGAGCCCTTTGAGGGTGTCGCACAGTTCGTGGCCTAGGAAGATGGCGTCTTGGTAGGCGGAGTAGTTGAGGTCTATCTCCATGCCGTCGAATTTCTCTTCGGCCTGGCGTCCCAGCCACACGCCGGTGGCCCCGTGGGCCCATATCTTGGAGTCGGGATAATGGAAGTTGTGGGTGCACCCGCTGAAGACCAGCACTGCCAGCAGGAGGAGAGTTGAGAGTTGAGAATTGAGAGTTGAGAGTTGAGAGTTGAGAGTTGAGAATTGAGAATTGAGAATTGAGAATTGGCTTCCGCTTCGGTGTAGTTCTCCATTCTCCATTCTCAAATTAAGAGTTGTCTTCTGCTTCTGTGTAGTTCTCCATTCTCCATTCTCCATTCTCAATTTAGAATGGGGGTGTCTTTTATTTGCCATATTCTATTGTTATTAGTATGTTCGAGAGGGTGAGGCTGCTGCCGGGCTGCCAGTTGTGAGGGTCTTTGGTGGCGTTGAGGCTGACGTGGAGGTTGTTGTTCTGAGTTGGGTTGAGGGCGAATTCTTTGGTGGCGTAGAATCGGCCGTCGCCGGAGATGGCTTTGGCCGAGGGGGTGAAGTACCACTGGCTGCCGAGGCTGAAGATGAGGTTGGGGTATTGGTCTATGCCCCAGTTGCCTTCGACTGTGGCATCGGCCTCTATGGTGACGCGGACAGTGCTGTAGTCTTTGGTGCCCAGCAGCTGCCGGCCGGTGATGATGTCGGCCAGCGGGGGCTCGGACTCGGCCGTTGTGCCCAAGGGTACGGCATAGCACACCTCATTGTGGAGGTAGCCTTTCTGCACGGTGGTGTACTCTCGTGCGGCTGTGGGATGGGCGGTGAGGTGGTTGGTGAGGTAGGTGTAGGAGTAGAGGTAGCGCATCAGTTCCAGCTGTCGGCGGCAGGTGTGCATGGCTGTGGTATCGGTGCAGGGGTGCAGCAGCAGGTTGGTTCCGAAATGGTAGAGGCGTTCGGGCTGGGTGCGGCTGGCTGCCTGGTAGTAGTAGCTGTGGTAGACGATTTCTTGGATGGAATGGACGTAGTTGACCACTAGCAGGGTCTTGGGGGTGGGTGCCAGGTCGTCGCCTAACCAGTGGACGGAGGGGTGGGAGGGAAGGTCGTAGTGGGTGGTGAGGAGGCGGTAGAGGGCGGGGGCCACATCGTTGTGAGTTACTACATGTTGGAATTCGGCATTCCGCTCCAGCAGGGGTGACCACAGGATGAGGGGCACATGGTGGTAGGAGAGTTGGTCGCCCGATTTGCGGCCAGAGGAGTGGTCGCCGGTGACGACAAAGAGGGTGTTTTCATAGCCGGGGAGCTGGCTGTAGTCGCGGAAGAATTGGCGTAGGGCATCGTCGGTGAAGAGGCAGGCTGGGAAGAGGGTGGGCAGTTTGCCCTCGCCCGCTTTATGAGGGATTTGGGAGGCTCGGCGGTCATAGTCGCGCTGGCGGGTTTCGTTGGCCAGTTGCATTGGCTCGTGCATGGTCATGGTGATGACCAGTGAGAAGAAGGGGGTTTTCGGTGCTCGGCGCGAGAGGTCTGCCAGGTCGCACAGGGTGCGGTGGAAGAGGGTGTCGTCCTCGTAGCCCCACCAGTTGGTTTGTTGGCTGGCAGGCAGTTGCTTGTACTCTTCATATAGGGGCGAGAGGTAGTCGACTTGTTGGGCGCTGAGGTATTCGTAGATGCAGTCGAAGTTGAAGTCGCCCGTATAATAGACCCGTGTGTTGTAGCCTGCTGCTTTGAGCAGCGAGAAGAGCGAGTTGTGGTCGGGCATGATGCCGAACTGGAAACAGCGGGGCCCGCCCACCGAGCCGGTGATGGCAGGCACGGCGCCATAGCTGCGCGTGGTGGTGGAGAGGCAGTTGGGGAAATAGATGCCGGTGGCGGCCAGCGAGTCCACGAAGGGCATGGCTCCGGTGTGCATCATGTCGGCCCCGAGGGATTCTACCAGGATGACGACCACGTTGGGTGCCTGGCCCGTGCCCTGCCTAAAATAGGGCGAAAGAAAAGCACCCGCGGGGGTGGGCCGTTCTAGAGGGTAGAGGCTGTCCATAGGTTGCCCCCACTCGGGATGGGTGGCCAGGAGTTCGGCCACGAGGGCGCCGTCGTAGGCAACTGTGGCCTCGCCAGAGGTGCTGGCGGTATGGGAGGTGCGCAGGTAGTCGTAGCTGTCGGCCACCAGATGGTGGGTCTTGTTGAGGATGTAGTAGGCGTATTGGTCCTTTACTAGGTGCGAGAGTTTGAATATCAGCGACAGAAGCATCATCACCCCCATCACCACGGCCACGGCCCATGCGGCCTTGGAGGGCCGTTTGGCACGCCACAAGGCCAGGGCCACAAAGCCGCCCATCAGCAGGAGGGTCATCGCCAGGGGCAGCAGCACTCCCACGGCACCACGGATGGCTGTCAGGGTCTCGCCCAGTGGGCGTGCCACCAACTCGCACCCCAGGAGGAAGCCGTTGTGCCGCACATACATCGTCAGCCCCACTTCGGCCAGCAGCAGCAGGGCAAAGAGCCCCGCCACGACGGCGGTGGCCACTTTTTCTGAGAGAAGCCTTATAAGCAGGTACAGCCCCCCTATGCCTAGGGCTGCCCATGAGGCCACCACTAGGTTATAGACCGTCCCGTTGAGCCATACGCTTGCATCGCCGATGCCCAGCGTGAAGTATTCCACCGCCTTGAGCACCGTCAGGGCGATAAGATACACCCCCACTATGGCCAAGTAGCGGGCTAGGGAGGACTTGAAGCTGTGATTATTCATAATGGTTTCTTGGCATCAATCTTGGCTTGGAACTTGGCACTGTCGATGACGAAACGCTCGTGGCGACCCTCGCCGATGAGGCCGCACTCGTCGTAGGCCTTCACCTCGAACACCAGTCGGCGGCGGTCCACCTCCACCAGCTGGCTTTCGCACCACACGCGCATTCCCACGGGGGTGGCGGCGCTGTGGGTGACGTTCACTAGGGTGCCCACGGTGCCTTGTCCCTCTTCCAGATAGGGGAGCACGCTCTCATAGCAGGTTTGCTCGATGAGGGCAATCATCATGGGGGTGGCAAATACTTTGACCAGTCCGCTGCCGATATGGGCGGCGGTGAGCTGGTCGGTAACTGTCTGTTCGAGACGGCCTTTTATTCCTGTTGTTATCATACTTGCAATTGTGATTTCTGATTTCTGAATTGTGAGTGTGGGCGGTGCCTATATCATTGTTGCACCAATTCTGACATTTCGAGGGGCAGGTCGGTGGTGACGAAGTCGACCCCCAGCTCTATCAGTTGGCGGGCGATGTCCACCTCATTGACGGTCCATGCGTTCACCGTCATGCCCAGCTGATGGGCTTCGTCCACCCAGTCGGGATGTTCCAGGAGCACCCTGTAGTGGTAGTCGATGCCGCTGAGCCCCATTTCCTTCAGTTCGCGGGGTGAGCGGTCGCCCCCCAGGTAGGCCACGTCGGCCTCGGGCATGAGGCTCGCCAATTGGCGGCACACGTCCAGGCTGAACGAGATGAAGCAGACTTGGTTCTCAAGATGGTGGCGAGTGACATATTCTTTGACAATGGAGGTGGCCACATCCACTTTCTCGGGTTGCGACGGGGGCTTTATCTCGAAAAAGAGGCGTGTTTGGCGGCCCCGATGTTGCTGCTCTTCCACCGCCTTGGCATAGCTCTCTAGGAAGAGGCTGAGGGTGGGCATCACCTCGCCGTTGGAGAGGCGGGCCGCGGGGTGCTCCATGATTTCGGCATGGTGGGTCTCGCCGATGGCCATACCTTGGAGGTGTGGGTCGTGGAACACTACGGGCACGTTGTCGGCAGTCAGCTGCATGTCGAACTCGGTGCCGTAGAAATCATGGTCCACTGCCAGCTGCATGGCATAGATGCTGTTCTCGGCCGAGCCATCGTATTTGTGGAAACCGCGGTGGGCCACGATGCCCACTTTTTCTGAGCCGCCTTTGCCTTCGGGGACGGTGTTTTTTGGCTGTGCTTGCCCGGCGGCGACATTGGCCGTCAGGGCCAGCAGCGATGTGACTATTAAACTAACCAACCGTGTTGTGATCATTGTCTTATAAATCTAAAAGAATCAGTGTCCATAATCGGACAGGAATTTGATGCGCATCAGGCGTATTTCCTGCTCGGTGTAGTCCTCGTCGTCGGCAAACTCGTCGTAGGCTTCCTGCAGGTCGCCGCTCTCCGACTCGCGCCAGTAGTCGAGCAGCACCTCTTGGTGTTCTGGCTCGATATTCTCGTCGATGTAGTAGTTGATGTTCAGTTTGGTGCCAGATGAGATGATGCGTTCTATTTCGCCCATCAGTTCGTCCATGGTCATGCCCTTGCCGCGTGCGATGTCGTCCAGCGATTTGCGGCTGTCGATGGAGCGGATGATGTAAATCTTGTTCTCCGACCGATGGGCCGCGCTGTGCACCACGATGTCCTGCGGCCGCTCAATCTCGTTGTCTTCGACGTAGGATTTGATGAGGTCCACAAAGGGGGCGCCATATTTTTGAGCCTTGGCGATACCCACACCCTGGCAGCGGCTCAGCTCCTCCACGTTGCAGGGATATTGGATGGTCATGTCCTTGATGGAGCGGTCTTCGAAGATGACGTGCAGGGGCAGTTTCTCTTTCTGAGCAATATACTTGAGCAGGCTTTTCAGCTGTATGTATAGGGCTTCGTCGCCCGCCGCGGCCGCACCGCCCGAGGGCACCACCTCTTCGTCCTCGTCCTCCATGGCGCCGCTGCTGTAGTTGTGGTCGCAGGTGACGAAGATGTTGTAGGGCTTCTTGATGAACTTGTGGCCTGCGGGGGTCAGCTTCAGCACGCCGTACATCTCTATCTCCTTGGTCACCAGCTTCTCGAACACGGCCTGTCGCAGCACCGCCTTCCAGAAGAGGTCGTCGTGGTCTTTGCCTTGGCCCCATTGCTCCAGGGTATCTTGCCGGTAGACCTTGGTGTTGTTGTTCTTGCGCCCCATCATCACATCCACTATCTCCTTGGCCTTGAAGGCCTGCTTGGTGGCCAAAATGGTTTCTAGGGCATACTGCATCTCTTCCTTGGCCGGAATCTTGGGTTTGGGGTGCAGGCAGTTGTCGCAGCAGCCGCAGTTCTCCTGGTTGTAGTCCTCGCCAAAATAGCGCAGCAGGTTCAGCCGTCGGCAGGCCGACGACTCGGCATAGCTCACCACCTCCTGCACCAGCTGCCCGGCCATCTCCTGCTCGGTGATGTTCTTGTCGGTGAAGAATTTATAGAGCCGCTCCACGTCGTGCTCGGAGTAGAAGGCGATGCACTTGCCCTCGCCGCCGTCGCGGCCCGCGCGGCCGGTCTCCTGATAGTAGCCTTCGAGGCTCTTGGGTATGTCGTGGTGGATGACGAAGCGCACGTCGGGCTTGTCGATGCCCATGCCGAAAGCAATCGTGGCCACAATCACGTCCACCTCCTCCATGAGGAATTTGTCCTGATTTTCGGCCCGTACCTTGTTGTCCAGCCCCGCATGATAGGGCAGGGCCTTGATGCCGTTGAGGGTCAGCATCTCGGCCAGGTCTTCCACCTTTTTGCGCGTGAGGCAGTAGATGATGCCGCTCTTGCCCTCGTTCTCGCGTATAAATTTGATAATCTCCTTGTGCAGATCAATGCTGGCAGCAGGTTTGGGGCGCACCTCGTAGTAGAGGTTGGGACGGTTGAAGGAAGAGACAAACAGCTGCGCGTTTTCCATGCGCAGGTTCTTGATGATGTCCTGTTGCACCTTAGGGGTGGCCGAAGCCGTGAGGGTCAGAATGGGCGAGTGGAGGCCGACGCTGTCGATGGCATCGCGCAGGCGGCGATATTCGGGGCGGAAGTCGTGGCCCCACTCTGAGATGCAGTGGGCCTCGTCGATGGCAAAGAAGGAAATCTCGATTTGCTTTAGAAACTCCACCGTGTCCTCCTTCGAGAGGGTCTCCGGAGCCACATAGAGCAGCTTGGTGCCCCCCTTCAGCAGGTCGTCCTTCACCTCTTTGGCCTGTGCCTTGGAGAGCGACGAGTTCAGGAAGTGCGCCACGCAATCCTGCCCCGAGGTGTAGCGCACCGCATCCACCTGATTTTTCATCAGTGCTATCAGGGGCGATACCACGATGGCCGTGCCCTTGCTTATCATGGCCGGAAGCTGGTAGCAAAGCGACTTTCCACCCCCCGTAGGCATGATAACAAAGGTGTCCTTCCCCTCCAAAATACTCTGGATGATGGCCTCTTGGTCTCCTTTAAAGTTATCAAAACCAAATATTTCTTTTAACTTTCTATGCAAATCTATCATAATCCAAAAAAAACATGTAATTTTGCAGTCCAAAGTTAGCAAAAAATATTTAAACTACAGAAAAAATTTAACCTTGAAGACCTCCATAGAAATACAAGACATTGCAAGACACGTCATTGCAGATGAAAAAAAAGCAATCGAAGGACTGGAAAAATTCGTCAATGACAGCTTTTCAGAGGCTGTAGAAACCATTTTTTCGGCCTCCGGACGTGTGGTTGTAACCGGCATTGGCAAGAGTGCCAACATCGCCTCCAAAATCGTCTCCACCCTCAACAGCACCGGCACTCCTGCCCTCTTCATGCATGCCGCCGATGCCATCCACGGCGACCTGGGCATGCTCCAACCCCACGACGTGGTCATCTGCATCTCCAAGAGCGGCGACACCCCCGAAATCAAAGTCCTCATCCCTTTGGTGAAAAACTTCGGTAACCGCCTCATCGCCATCGTGGGCAACCCCGACTCCTTCCTGGCCCACGAGGCCGACACGGTCCTCCTCACCACAGTGCCCCACGAGGCCTGCCCCAACAACCTGGCCCCCACCAGCAGCACCACCGCCCAGCTGGTCATGGGCGACGCCCTGGCCGTGGCCCTCATCGAGTGCCGCAACTTCACCGCCCGCGACTTTGCCCGCTTCCATCCCGGCGGCGCCCTCGGCAAACAGCTCTACATGCGTGTCGCCGACCTCTACCGCCAGAACGAGAAACCCCAGGTCCCCCTGTCGGCCTCCATCCGCGACACCATTTTGGAGATGACCTCCCGCCGCCTGGGCTGCACCGTCGTCGTCGACCCCCAGCGGCCCGATGTTGTCCAAGGCATTGTCACCGATGGCGACCTGCGCCGCATGCTTAACGGCGGCGCCCCCCTCGACGGCCTCACCGCCGCCGACATCATGTCGCCCCATCCCAAGACCATCGCCGAGAACGAGTATGCCGTAGCCGCCCTCCACCTCATGCGCACCCACAGCATCACCCAGCTCATCGTCACCGACCCCCAAGGCCGCTACCTAGGCATCGTCCACCTTCATGACATCCTCCGCGAAGGAATAATATAAAACTATAAAGTAAAAACTAAAAACTAAAATTGATTAGACAAATGCAATGCCTTTTTAAACTATAAAGTAAAAACTAAAAACTAAAAGTGATTAGACAAATGCCATGACAATAAATTACTAAACTATTAAACCAATATAATTTTTAGTTTTTACCTTTTACTTTATCACAAATACTCAAATCTCAAAAACATGGAACTCCGAACCGAAAACGTAGTCAAAATATACCGCTCGCGCACCGTTGTCAAAGATGTGAGCGTCAACCTCCGCCAAGGCGAAATCGTTGGTCTCCTGGGCCCCAACGGAGCCGGCAAGACCACCACCTTCTACATGATAGTCGGCATCATCAAGCCCTACTCTGGCAAAGTATACCTCGACGACCAAGAGATAACCAAAATGCCCATGTACCGTCGCGCCCAGCTCGGTGTGGGCTATCTGGCCCAGGAAGCCTCCGTCTTCCGCCAGATGACTGTCGAAGACAACATCATGTCCATCCTTGAATTCCGCGCGGACCTCACCCAAGAGGGACGCCGCGAGAAGTGCGAGTCCCTCATTTCCGAATTCGGCCTCGACCGCATCCGCCACAGCAAGGGCATCCAGCTCTCCGGCGGCGAACGGCGGCGCACCGAGATTGCCCGCGCCCTGGCCAACGACCCCAAATTCCTACTCCTCGACGAGCCCTTTGCTGGTGTCGACCCCATCGCCGTGCAGGACATCCAAGACATCGTTGCCCACCTCAAAGACCGCAACATAGGCATCCTCATCACCGACCACAACGTCCACGAAACCCTCAGCATCACCGACCGTGCCTACCTCCTCTACGAAGGCCGCGTCCTCCACCACGGCACCCCCGAAGAGATGGCCGCCGACCCCGACGTGCGTGAGAAATATCTGGGCCGCGACTTCGTCCTCCGTCGCGCCCGCACCCAGTCAATAGTCTAAGGAGCCCGCCCGCTTTTAGGTAAAAGGTAAAAACTAAAAACTAAAAGGGTGGGAATTTGTGATAAAGTAAAAGGTAAAAACTAAAAACTAAAAGGGTGGGCGGGGATGAGAGTTTGTGATAAAGTAAAAGGTAAAAACTAAAAAATATATTGGTTTAATAGTTTAGTAATTTATTGCCATGGCATCTGTCTAATCACTTTTTAGTTTTTAGTTTT
>DFDY01000118.1 GCA_002368955.1 Bacteroidales bacterium UBA3816 | reverse complement strand
ACGGCACTGCGCCTTCGGCTTGTACCGTGTTATTAATAGTCTCACCCCTTCTGGGTGATTTATAGAAGTCCCCGTATGTCTGCGTTCCGATGGATGACTTTTTTATTGTATGGTGTGTTCTATTTATTTGTTTCCATTGTCGCGTCCCGTCGGGACGCAGTTTACTGACGTCTGAGTATCACGGCACTGCGCCTTCGGCTTGTACCGTGTTATTAATAGTCTCACCCCTTCTGGGTGATTTATAGAAGTCCCCGTATGTCTGCGGCGTTCGAATCCGCAGCCCGCTGCTTAGGCAGCGGAGGCACCACGGAGTGTGCCTTTCTCCGCTGTCGCTATCGAAGCCCTCCACTGGAGGCCTTCTTCACTTAAAGGCCGATTTGGAATAAAATAAGCCGGGGACGGTAGGTCCGTCTCCGGCTTTGATGATTTTGGTGTGGCTGCGGTTATTTGATTTCAATCTGCCGCATTTGAGCTTTCTTCTCCTCTTCCTGTATTTTAGGCAGGGTGATGTGGAGCACACCGTGTTTTACTGTGGCCTCAATGGCCTCGCGTTTGACATTTTCGGGCAGGGTGAAGAGCTGCTTGAACTGCAGCTGGCTAAATTCGTGGCGGAGGTAGTGGCGGTCTTTGTTTTCGTCCTTCTTCTCCTCTTTCTTGGCCATCTCCACGATGAGGTTATTTTCGCTATCGATGTTAATGCTCAAGTCATCTTTTGACAGGCCGGGCACGCAGAGTTCGAGTTCGTAGTTCTTGTCGCTTTCGCTCACGTTCATCTTAGGCATCGAGCCTTCATCAGTGAAATTGTCCCAATTCATCAACTCGTTAAACAGCGAGGGCATCAAATCTTGATTTCTTTTTGCGAGTAACATAGCTTAAATCTCCTATAATTTTAAATTGTTCTTTGTTTTTCTTTGCCTGCCTCCTTTCGTTGGCAGACACTTAGGTAAGTGCAAGCCGAATGCCACAAAAGAACACAGGCGACAAAATTTCGCCTGTGCGCTACATTTTGTCGCCTGTGGGTGTCAAAAATTCGCCTTTATTTCTGTTTTCCGGTGTAGGTCACTTTCTTTCCCGACATGGTAAAGGTAGTGCTGAGAGTGCCGCCCTGCACGGTACCGCGGAAGTGGGTGATGGTCTTCTTAGGGTAGCTTTTGCTTCCGGCAGTGGGGACGATGTCGGTGTCGGAGAGGATGAGGTTGCCGGCGGCATCCTTTTTAGCGGTGAGGCCAGAAACGGTCATGTCGACTCGCACGGGCATCATCTTGGCAAATTTTACGCGCTGCATGACGAGGGTGGCATGGCCTTGCCCGTCGACGGTGAGGGCGCAGGTGATGTTTTTCTGCCCGAAAGAGGCGATGTTCATGTTGCCTACGAAGGTTTGCGCTTGCAGGACTATGCCCAGCACGAGGGAGAAGAGGAGTGTTGCTATCTTTTTCATAATTGAGAATCTATAATAAAGTAAAAGGTAAAAACTAAAAACTAAAAGGGTGGGCGGGGACGTTGAGAATTGAGAATTTTTTAAAAGTAAAAGGTAAAAACTAAAAACTAAAAAGGTGGGCGGGGACGATTTGAAACTAAAAGGTAAAAACTAAAAAGATTGGCGAGGACCTCAATAACTATTAACCATTAACTATTTAACTATTAACTGATTGTAGGGGCAGTTGGCACGAAACTGAGGGGCATAGGTGCTGCCGAGGGTGCTGCTGCCAGAGGCAAAGGTGCCTGCGTGGCGCACGTAGAGGTCGTACTCGACGTAGTATTTGCCTTCGTCTAGGTGGTCTATGTAGCAGTTGAGCCCTTCGTCACGCACATCCACGTAGTAGCTTAGGCCTTGGTTCCACCGCCAACCGCTGGCGGTGCTGACGGGTTCGAATCCGGCGGCGCGGGGTTCGTTGAGTACGAGGTTGTCCATGTCGTGCAGGCAGGTGATGTCAATGCGTATGCGCACTCGCTCGCCTACGTGCAGGGTGTCGGTGGAGCCGAGGAGGTGGAGGCTTCCGTCGGAGGCCACACGGCTTATGCTCTTGCGCAGGGCGATGCCGCTACTGTCGGACTCGATGCTGTCCAGCGGCAGCAGGCGGCTGTGGAAGAGAGCTCCCCACGAGGGCAGGGGCGAGGTGGAGATGAGTTGAATTGAGAGTTGAGAGTTGAGAATTGAGAATTGGGAATTCGGGTGCAGCTTTTGGGTCTTAGGTGTAACTTTGATGGGCTCGGGTTGGCTGTGCAGTGGGAAGGGGTCGCCGTCCACAAGGGCGTCGACTTGGCCGCCCGCGGGTTTGGCGAGGCCTTGCGGCTGCCGCAAGAGGGCGCGCACAGCACTGGCGGTGGCCATGTCGGAGGACCACACAGTGCCCTGCTTGGAGGCGACAATCCACTGCTGTATGCGGCCCACCGAGGTCCAGTCGTGCAACACGTCGGCAAAGACATCCACCATCAGGGCGGCGGTCTCTATGGGCCGCTGATACCAGCCGTAGCCATAGCGGTTTTCAGCCCAGTACATGCCTTCGCTCTCGTCGGTGTGGGCGGCTTCCTTGATGCGGATGGCCTGGCGGACGGCGTCGGCGGTGTCGCCCATGCGTTGCATCAGCAGGGCCATCTGCCCGCGGGCGTGGAGCGGCATGTCGGCATCAGCGCGCATGCGGTACTGCTGGTAGTAGAAGTTGTAGGCCTGGCGGGTGAGTGTGTCGGTGCTGTCGATGGGGAAGGCGGGGAGGTAGAGGCTGCGGGTGTAGAGGAGCGAGAGGCTGCTGGCGTAGTCCTTGCCCTCGGTGCGGTGCTGGTAGGCATCCACCACCTGGCGGTCGATGTATTTCAGCGCACGCTGGAAGGCTTGCTTGTTGTATCTCTCTTCCTCGCGTTCGGTGCAGAGGGCCAGTCGTTGGAGCACGGCCTCGGTGACATAGCGGCTGGCCTGCTTTCCGTGGGGCATCCAGCTCCAGCCCCCTTGTGAATGCTGCCGGCTTTGTAGCAGGTCTCGTAGGTCGCGTTGGTTGCGGCGATGGGCTTGCTGTCGCTGCTGGGGTGTGAGGGTGTCTACGAGGGCGGCCAGTTGGTTCACATAGATGCTGTTGGCCAGATAGATGTTGCCCGGCATCAGGTGGCGCCTAAAGTGGGGCAAGGCCTGGAAGGCATAGTCGGCGGGGTTGGCGGAATAGGCCATGGTGAGCGAGTCGGTGCCATTTAGACTGAGGGGGATGCTGTAGGAACGCTTGGCGGGCTGACTTTCAGAACCGCCGGGCAGGTAGAGCAGGGTGGTGGAGGTGACCCGCTGGCGGTTGGAGAGGACCGGCAGCAGGCCCTGCTCGCCGTCGCTGAGGTGGTTGCCCGACGGGTTGGTTTGAACGGCGAAGACTTTGTATTGCGCTGCGTTCCATTGCTCGTCTACCCAGAGGCGGGTGCCGACGGTGACGGAGCTGTGGGGCCGGAGGGTGAGGGTGGTGTAGTGGCGGTGACGGCGGGAGTGGTGGGTGGTGTCGGCATCGGCTATCTCGAAGCCCACCTGCACGGTGAGACTGCTGTCGCTGAGGTTGGACACCTTGGCGGGCAGCACCATG
>DFDY01000149.1 GCA_002368955.1 Bacteroidales bacterium UBA3816 | reverse complement strand
TGGGTTTTGAAAGCAATGCCGGCCTTTCGGGCGGTATACAGACCACGGGCAACTACCCCGGCAGAGCCCGCACCATAGATGAAGTAAGGCAGGATTTGGAGTTTGTCAGGAGCCTTCTGGCAGGTACGCAGCGCGTCAACTTGCATGAGATATATGGCGATTTCGGTGGTTGTTTTGTCGACCGAGACCAGGTGTCTGTTGCACATTTCCAAAGTTGGATAGATTGGGCCAAAGCGGTGGGCGTATGCCTCGACTTTAACTCCACTTCTTTTGGCCATGCCAAGAGTGGCGACCTCACGTTGGCCAACCCAGACCCTGAGATACGCGCTTTCTGGATCGAACACACTAAGCGTTGCCGACGCATTGCCGACGCAATGGGCGCTGCCCAAGGTGACCCCTGCATGATGAACATCTGGGTGCATGACGGCCTTAAAGACTTGACGGTCAATCGCAAGTTCTACCGTGAGCTGCTGGCCGCTTCGCTCGACGAGATTTTGTCAGAGGAATTGCCTCACATGAAAAGTTGTGTTGAGGCCAAACTTTTTGGTATCGGGCTGGAGAGCTTTACGGCAGGCTCGCATGACTTTTACGCTGGCTACTGCGCCACACGCAGGGTAATCTACACGCTCGATACGGGACATTACGAACCTACGGAGAATGTGGCCGACATGGTGTCGTCGCTGTTGCTCTATGTGCCTGAGTTGATGCTTCATGTGAGCCGTCCTATGCGGTGGGATTCGGATCATGTGACACTGATGAATGACCAGACGCTTGACCTCTTCAAAGAGATAGTGCGCGCCGATGCACTTGGTCGGGCCCATGTCGGATTGGACTATTTCGACGCATCTATCAACCGCATCGGGGCCTATGTCATAGGCACTCGCGCCACCCAGCGGTGCCTGCTGCAGGCTCTTCTGGAACCGGTGCCAATGCTGCAGGCCTACGAACGGCAGAGGCAAGGTTTTGAACGCCTTGCCATGATGGAAGAGGTCAAGTCGCTGCCTTTTGGTGCCGTCTATGACTATTTCAACTTAAAGAATAACGTACCCGTGGCCGAAGACTTCATCGGTTGTATTCAACAGTATGAGAAAGAGGTGACCTCAAAAAGGAAATGATTCAAAATTCGTGAAATATGTTAGTAGTAGGACTATTGGTTATAGCCTTGGGGGCTTTTTGCCAGTCGAGTAGCTATGTGCCTATCAACAAAATAAAAGGTTGGAGTTGGGAGAGCTACTGGTTGGTGCAAGGCTTGTTTGCGTGGCTTCTGTTTCCGTTGGTAGGGGCCTTGATTGCCACTCCGGCCGGTGAGTCCCTGTGGGGGCTCTATGCCTCCAATCCCCAAGCATCGCTGCTGACCATGCTGATGGGGGTGTTGTGGGGCATAGGTGGGCTAACGTTCGGCCTCAGTATGCGCTATCTGGGCATAGCACTGGGACAGAGTCTGGCTTTGGGTACTTGTGCCGCGCTGGGTGCCATTTTGGGACCACTGCTGACCGGACACGCCTCCGACCTCACTACGGCAGTTATCATAGGTGTGTTGGTCACCCTGGTGGGCATAGCCATCATCGGGGTGGCAGGGGGCATGAAAAGTGCCGCAATGCCTGAGGAGGAGAAACGCAAAGCCGTGAAGGATTTCAACTTTGGCAAGGGTATAGCGGTGGCATTGTTGGCTGGGGTGATGAGTGCCTGCTTTAACCTCGGCCTCAATTTTGGCAACTCACTGCGTTGGGAGGCCACGCCTGACATTTTTGCCGGCTTGCCGGCCACCTTGCTGGTGACCATCGGCGGCTTTGTCACCAATGCCGTATACTGCCTCTACCAGAACGGCAAAAACCACACCTTTGCCGACTATGGACGTGGAAGTTTGTGGGCGGGCAATATTGTTTTCTGTGCATTGGCCGGACTGCTTTGGTATAGCCAGTTCTTTGGTCTGAGTTTGGGTAAAGGATTTCTAACCCAATACCCCACTCTTATTACCTTCAGTTGGTGCATATTGATGGCACTCAACGTGGTGTTCAGCAACTTCTGGGGTATTATGCTTCATGAGTGGAAGGGGGTGTCGAAACGCACAGTGGTTGTGCTTGTGGTGGGAATTGTGGTGCTGATAGTCAGTACATTCCTGCCACAACTGCTATGATAATTGTATAACTGGGAAAAATATAAGCGATGAGTATTTTAGAAAATAATGCGGAGCTTGCTCGGCGAGTGGCCGAGGTGGCCGAGGTGGCAGGCTACCTATGGCAGAAAGGATGGGCTGAGCGCAACGGAGGCAATATTGTGATCAACATCACCGATTGTATCGATTCCAGCCTTCGGCAGATGCCTCCCCTTGAAGAGGCCGTCCCCATCGGCACTACACTGCCGTGTCTGCGGGGCTGTTTTTTCTACTGCAAGGGGACCAATCGGCGCATGCGCGATCTTGCGCGTTCACCCATGGAGAACGGCTCGGTGATACGCATCACCGACGATTGCGCCCACTATCAGATTGTGGCCGACCGGCCCATACGTCCAACCTCTGAATTGCCATCTCATCTGAGTGTCCACAATTACCTTATCTCCAAAGGTTCGCCCTACAGGGCTTCGCTCCATACGCACCCGATACAGCTGGTGGCCATGACCCACCATCCCCCTTTCTTGGAGAAAGATGCACTCACTCAGCTGCTGTGGTCTATGATACCCGAGACGAGGGCCTTCTGTCCTCGGGGCCTGGGCATTGTGCCTTATCTGCTGCCTTCCAGCGTGGATTTGGCCGAGGCCACTATCGAGACTCTGGACCAAGGCTATGATGTGGTCATGTGGGAGAAGCACGGTGTCTTTGCTGTCGACACCGATATCATCTCGGCGTTTGACCAGGTGGATGTACTCAACAAGGCAGCCGAGATATATCAGTCGGCTCGTGCCATGGGCTTTGTTCCGCAGGGTATGTCCCAAGAACAGTTACATCAGTTGGCACAAGCGTTTTTTTTAAAGTAAAAGGTAAAAACTAAAAACTAAAAGGGTGGACGGGGTGAGAGTTGAGAGTTGGGAATTGAGAATTGGTAACCTCCAGAAAT
>DFDY01000093.1:7969-8577 GCA_002368955.1 Bacteroidales bacterium UBA3816 | reverse complement strand
ATAGTAAAACAAAAAAAAATGAAAACAACAAGAAACAGAAGATGGAATCTGGTATTTGGCAGTTTAGCCATAATAGTGTTGCTTACACTGACTAATTCTTGTATAGTGGATTATATCTCAAGATATAATCAGTACATAGCAAACAAGAGCGGTATTGACGTTACTTTTACCTCCAACAGAAAAACGGTCACCATACCAAATGACTCAACCGTATATATTGGTGCAAGTTTTGACTATTTGGATTTGGGAGCAATCTTTGGCGATACGCTAAGGGTTGTATTTGCCGATTCGTTGGAGTATACTTTTTTCAAATACGATTACGATACTAACATTAACAGTCGTAATCCATATAAATTCTATAGGTGGAGTAATGTACAAGTTGGTGGAGGTCCTAATTTTATATATGATAGGACGTTTACAGTGGATGAGAGTTTCAGGGAATAATCAGTGGGCGGGCGTTTCGTTCATTGCTATACTATTTGTAATTGTTTGCAATAACTAGGTGGGTGTCAATGTGCTAGCTTTTAACCTTTCTCGCTGATTGTGAATCGGGCATGAAAAATGTGAGCAATAATAAATGAAAAAAGGTGTGTTCTATTTATTTGTTT
>DFDY01000093.1:0-7814 GCA_002368955.1 Bacteroidales bacterium UBA3816 | reverse complement strand
GGGTGATTTATAGAAGTCCCCAAAATAAGGAAAATTGTTTTATCATAAAAAAATAACAAATATGAAAAGGAATCCTTTATTCTTAGGGTTAGCGTTTGTAACCCTTATGGCAGTAGCCACCTCTTGTACTTGTAGGCACGAATTTGTTTCGGTGCATGACTATATTGCGAACAATAGCGGCCATAAGGTAACGCTGACATCCGACCGGAAAACAGTCACCATAGCGAATGACTCTACGGTATTTATTGGTGAAGCCTTAAGCGATGGCGTATACCCTAACTTGGAATTTCTTTTTGGCGACACATTGTGTATGGTATTAGATGACACAATACGTTATTCTTTCCGAAGTTGTACGGCACCATACGACTCTGTACTCAAAGTACGAAATCCATATCACCCTATCAACTGGATGTACTTTGTAGATAGTTCTCTGGAGAATACCTTGCATTTAACATTCACTGTTGACGAGGATTTCGGAGAATAGACCGGTGAAGAACGTTTGGCACCAAGGCTAATTGCAGTTTAGAATCTGTCCGCACATTGAAAAGGATGGGTGGCTTCGTCAAAGATAATCTACCAAGGGATTGAAAAAAAAGAGGCGCTGGCCCACGGCCAGCGCCTCCTTAATGCCTTATTGTGTATTAGATTTCGGCAATGACCTGTTGGGCCAGTTCGTTGGCGCGGGCCTCGGTGTGGGCCTCGCTGTATATGCGGATGATGGGCTCGGTGTTGCTCTTGCGCAGATGTACCCAGCCGTCTTCGAAATCTATCTTCACGCCGTCGATGGTGCTCACCTGGCAGCTTTTGTCGGCGTTGTATTTCTCGGCCACTTTCTTCAGCAGGGCATCCACGTCCATGTCGGGCGTCAGGTCTTTGCGGTTCTTGCTGATGATGTAGTCGGGGTAGGTCTTGCGCAGCTCGCTCATCTTCATGCCTTTCTTAGCCAAGAGGGTGAGGAAGAGGGCCACACCCACCAATGCATCGCGGCCGTAGTGCAATTCGGGGTAGATGACGCCGCCGTTGCCTTCGCCTCCGATGACGGCATGGTTCTTGCGCATGAGGGTGGTGACGTTGACTTCGCCCACGGCAGAGGCCTCATATTGGCAGCCGCTGTACTTGTGGGTGACATCGCGCAGGGCGCGGGAGGAGGACATGTTGGAAACGGTGTTGCCGGGGGTGTGTTGCAGCACATAGTCGGCTACGCTCACCAGGGTATATTCCTCGCCAAACATTTCACCGGTCTCGCACACCAGTGCCAGACGATCAACATCGGGGTCAACCACGATGCCGAGGTCGCAGTGCTCGCGGGCCACAGTGTCGGCAATCTGGGTCAGGTTCTGGGGAATGGGTTCGGGATTATGGGCAAAATGGCCGGTGGGTTCGCAATTAAGTTCCACCACGTCTTTCACGCCCAAGGTACGTAACAGGCGGGGAATGGCAATGCCGCCAGTGGAGTTGACAGCATCCACGGCCACGCGGAAATTGGCCTTGGCGATGGCCTCACGGTCCACAAGTTTCAGCCCAAGGACACGCTCGATATGGTGGTCGATGGTGTTCGGGTCTTCGGTCACCTGGCCTAACTGGTCGACCTCGGCATAGGCGAAGTCTTCCTTGTCGGCAAGGGCAATCACCTCGTTGCCTTCGGCGGCGTCGATAAATTCGCCGCGGGCATTGAGGAGTTTGAGGGCGTTCCACTCTTTGGGGTTGTGGGAGGCGGTGATGATGATGCCGCCGTCGGCATGACTGTCAATGACGGTCATTTCGGTGGTGGGGGTGGTGGAGAAACCGGTTTCAAGGACGTCGATGCCCATGCCCTGCAGGGTGCCGACCACGAGTCGGTCTACCATGGCGCCAGAGAGGCGTGCATCGCGACCCACTACCAGGGTGAGGCGTTTCTTGTCGGGATTGCGACGTTGCAGGAAAGTGGCAAAGGCTGTGGTGAACTTGACTACGTCGATGGGGCTGAGGCCTTCACCAGGCTTGCCGCCAATGGTGCCTCGAATGCCCGAAATGGATTTGATAAGGCTCATAATAATTGTCTTTTTGATTGATATTCTATTCTTAAGTGTTTAATTATTATAGTTTCCTCAAACGTGGAATTGATTTTTTTATTGTCTGATATGGGATAAAAAATAGGGAGGGACGTCAGTTTTGTTTGAATTTGGTCACCATGTCGATGTCGTTGGGCATTTTGTCCGTAGGAATGTAGGTGACTTTCAGGTAGGCCGTGTCTTTCAGAAAGTCGATGCTGCCTACCTGTATGTTGATGATGTCCAGACCTGTGCGGGCCTTTACGTCGGCCAGCAGCTCCTGTCGGCATTCAGGTTTGATGAGGGCTATTTTGTCGTAGAGGATGATTTTGTGGGCCTCGGTGCGGGTGAGGTGTGTGCTTTCCAGAATCCAGGTTACCAGAATTACCAGCACATTGGTCACCAGCAATGCCACATAGCTGGCACTCATGCCAAATCCGTTGATGATGCTCACGCCGATGATGACGAATAGGTAGGTCATTTCGCGCACTGGCAGGGTGTTGGTGCGGTAGCGTATCATGCCAAAGATGGCGAATAGGCCTAGGGCAAACCCAATCTCGATGGTCAGATTTTGCAATAGGAAGAGCAGCAGAAAGATGGTTACGCTGAACATGATGTAGGTGAAGTAGTAGTCGCGTCTGTGGCTTATGCGATAGTAGAAGAACTGCACCAGCACCCAGCATATCAGCAGGTTGAATGCAAAACGGATGAGCAGGTTCCAGAGGTTGGGTCCGTCGAAGAGGGGAATGCCTAGGAAGTCCATATTGCTGATTTGGCTGCCATATTCATTGGCTATGTCGGCATCGAAGTCTGCTTGTAAAAGGTTCATGGGTAAGATGTTTTAATTATTTTGTTCTATTAATTTGTTGATGTATCGAATTTTGGGTTTGAATCGGTTGTACTTGGCCTCAGGGTTGGTAAGGACGGTGCCGATGCAGTATTTGCTCACCCTTCAAGGGTGGACACGCAGCCCCAGCAGTGCTTCTTCTATGGCCGACTTTGGGGCACCCACTTCATGTTTCACTTCGATGATGACCAAGTCGGATATATCCTTGTCAATTCCTGTGTGGCGGTTGTGGAAGCGGATGTCGAAGTCGATGGTGACGCGCTCGGTCATGCCACGGTCTACCAGTGTCAGCCGGCTGAAGAAGTTCTCCACCTGCTCGTGGAGCGAGCCGATGGGGTAGGGGGTGTTGTCTGTGACGAATTGGGCTACTTGTGGTTGCCGCAGGGCCGAGTCAAAAGCTGACACGTCCAGCGGTATGCGGGTCTTGCGGGTTTTGCCTTTGTTGTCTTTGTTCTTCAGCTCGAAGAAGGTGGTCTGAGTGCTGCGATAGGTACGTATGCGCAGTTTCTGGCGGCAGCGTTTGCGGTTGTGGTGGCAGGTGTACATGGCCAGTTCCTCAGTGTCGAAGTAGAGGGTGCGGTAGTCGGCCACAGCCACCCCGTCGATGCGTTGCACGAAATAGTCGGGTGCAATCCTTTCCAGCAGCACGGGCAACGTGGCCTTGTTGGTCATGTATTTCTGATCAACTCGGTTCATCAGCTTCACCACCCCCATTTGGTCGAGGGTGATGGTCTCCATTTGGCGCACGTGCTCATCCATGACCCGCTATTTGTAGCTGTATTCGTACTCCTTGGTCGAAGACAGTTTTCCGTCAGGCTTGTAGTTGTACTGTTTCTTCTTGGTGCCGTTGGCGTTATACTCATACTTGCGTATGCGCCTCACTTTGTCCTTGTCATCGTACACCACCTCTCGACTGATGCGCTTGGTGTTGCCCTCATATTCGGTCACGATGCGTTCTTTTTGGCCGTATGAGGCATATTCTATTTCTTCCACCTTGCGCCCCAGGGAGTCGAAGGTTGATTGGTGGTCAAGTTGTCGGGTTTGCTTCCCGTTTTTCACTTTCCATTGCCGTACCACCACATTTCTGCGGACCGGCTGCTTGTCGTTCTGGGCCCATACGCCACCCCCAATCAGGCAGAGCATGAGAACCAAGACTAATTGTTTTTGTTTCATACTAGTCATATTTTCAATTTAGTACACAAAAGTTGTTGAAACTTTTATGAGCGAAATTATTGTTTCCATACTTCTTCTGCTGGTTGACTTGAAAAGTGTCAAGATGCTGTGACTTTTGGCCAAGAGTGCATAATTAGATTTTTTTTTGTTATCTTTGCAATTCGTTGTGATAAAATGTTGTTTGAAAAACTATCTGTAAATTACTTGATTATGAAGAAAACAGTATGGACTCTCTTCGTCTGCTTTTGTGGCTTTCAGGCCACAGGTCAGAACACCGACAGTCTCCCTTATTTCAACATCAACAATTTGCCCGATGCGGGCATCTATCTGCCCGCTCCGCCCGACACCAATAGCCAGTTGTTCATCGATGACTTTCAGCAGTGGCTGTGGGGCAAGTCAATTCGCAACACTGATCGTGGCCAGCAGGCCAGTTGGGAGTCGTTGTATAGCGTAGAGCGTATGTGCGGCATCTATAGTGAGGCACTGGGCTTCTATATCAGCCGCGAAACCACTCCGGCCATCTACCGCTTAATCTCGCGAGGCGAGAGAACGGCTGCACAGGCAGTGCGCAAGGCAAAGCGCAAATATATGCGCAGGCGTCCCTTTGCACGGATGAACGAGCATGTGGCAGGGGCTTTTGACAATGAGGAGAGTCTGCGAAACAATGGATCCTATCCATCTGGCCATGCTTCGATGGGCTGGACCACCGCCCTCATCATGGCTCAGATGGCCCCAGAACAGCAGGACACCATCCTGCGGCGAGGGTGGGAGTATGGCGAGAGCCGCGTGATAGTGGGTGCCCATTGGCAGAGTGATGTCGACGCAGCCCGTTTGGCAGCCTCAGCCTGTGTGGCCCGTCTTCAATCCAGTGCCGAGTACCGTGCCGACCTGGCAGCTGCCCGTGCCGAATATCTCCTGTGGCACGGGCCCACCCCACAGAATGTTGGCTTCCCCAACAGTCTTCGCATCCTGCCTCGGCCAATTGACACCGCTAGCTATCGCTACCAAGGCGATGTGGCTGCCCATTGGCTGGCCAAGGGTGAGCGCGACACGCCCCGTGGCCGTCAGGCCCTGGATGACGCGGCCAGCAAGGTGCATCATTTCCTCTCCCAGTATTCGGTTTGCCTTAACATGACACTTGACACTAACGTGGCACCCCATATTACAGCCTACCTCAAATATGTGCGTCAGGCCATGAAATCAGAGTCTGGCCGTCTTAAAGACAGTGGTTTCCGTCGCCGTCCGTATGTGCAGTTGGATGAACCGACCCTCATTCCCGAAGAAGAGGAGTCGCATGTGCTTACTTCCTCTTACCCCTCGTCTCACTCTACATTCGGCTGGGGTCTGGCATTAGCCATGGTGGAGCTGACTCAGGACAGTATGAACTCCGTATTGCAGAGGGGTTTTGAGTATGGCCGCAGCCGTGTCATTGCCGGCTATCATTGGGCCTCCGATGTGCAGGCCGCCCGCCTTTTGGCCTCTTACACCTTCATAAGGCTGCAGCGTGAGCCAGAGTTCCAGACATTGCTGGACAGTGCACGTCATGAATATGCTTCTCTGCGAGGCTATGCCTCCATTTCGCCCGTTTCTTCCGACAACGACGCTGTCCTCCGTCAGGAGAAAGGCCATGTGTGCCTCACCTTTTCTGACCACCCTGTAGGCGGCACGCTGAATATCTATTCGATTGATGGCCGCCTGATGAAAACTCAGGTTGTTGGCGGCGACACCAACGTTAGCCTCTCCAACCTGCCTCACGGTGTCTACCTTGTTACCTTCACGGGGCACGAAATATTCCGCAGCCTGAAGTTTGTATATTAAGATATTTGGCTCTTTTTTATAAGCACATTGTTCGAAGGCTTCACTGCTGTTGCAGTGGGGCCTTTTCCTTTTTGTATTAGGTTTCGTCTATTTTTTTCTTAAATTGTCTTGTGAATTCTTGTTGATTCAAATAACTTTTGTATATTTGCACACTGAAATTGCCTAGGACTTTTGGAGAATTGAGAATTGAGAGTTGAGAATTGAGAGTTGAGAATTGATTGGAATATGGAACAATATCACTTTTTAGCCTTTGACTGTGGAGCCACCAGCGGACGAGCCATTTTGGGCATTTACGACCGATTTGGCTATACCATTGAGGAGGTTTATCGGTTTCCGAACAAGATGGTCGAAATGGCAGGGGGCTGCTACTGGAACGTCTACAGCATTTACGAGCACATGCTCAACTGCCTGACTCAGCTGGCCAGTCGCGGCATAAGGATAGACAGCATTGGTATTGACACCTGGGGGGTCGATTTCGGCCTGCTGTCCGACGATGGCACGTTGCTGTCGCTGCCTCGGGCTTATCGCGACCCGTATACAGAGGGGATTCCCGAAGAGGTCTTCAAGATTGTACCTCGCGAAGAGTTGTATGCCATAACCGGTGTGCAGACCTTGAACTTCAATACCATCTTCCAACTCTACGCAATGAAGAAGTCCAAGGCTTCTGTCTTGATTCATGCCAGCAAGTTGCTTTTCATGCCCGACCTGCTGACTTATCTCCTCACCGGGCAGACCGTGTGCGAGTACACCATTGCTTCTACTTCGGGCATGGTGGATGCCCGCACCCGCTCTTTTTCTAAACCTCTCCTAGAACGCCTGGGCCTCGACAGCGACATTCTTCTGCCCATTACCCAGCCGGGTACCGTGGTGGGCAGATTGAGCGAGAGCGTGTGCCGTCAGACAGGCATGGGGCCTGTGCCTGTGGTGGCTGTGGCGGGCCACGACACCGCGTCGGCATTTGCTTATACCCCACACCCGCTGGAGCGCTCGGCCTATATCAGTTCTGGCACTTGGAGTCTGTTGGGTATCGTCACCGATAGCCCTATCCTCAGCAGCCGCGCAGCCGAACTGAACTTTACTAATGAGGGTGGCGTGGGTGGCACTGTGCGCTTTTTGAAAAATATCACGGGTATGTGGATTGTGGAACAGTGCCGCAAAGCCTGGGGGCGGCAAGGGCGTGACTATAGTTATGTGCAGTTGGCCGACATGGCTGTGCGTGCTAAAAAATATGCTGGGCGCATCGACCCCGACGACCCGAGGTTTACCAATCCTATCAATATGGTTGACGCGATAAAGTGCGCACTTGCCGAGAGTGGTTTCCCTCGGCCGAAAGAGGATGCCGAGGTGATCAGTTGCGTATATCACAGCCTGGCAGACCGCTATGCCCAGGTGCTGGACCAGCTGCGAGAGTTGGCTCCTTTCGAGATAGAGGTGCTGAACATCTTCGGAGGAGGTTCGGCCAACGACCTACTCAACAGCTGGACCGAAGAGGCCACAGGCCTTGCGGTATTTGCAGGACCTACTGAGGCCACGGCCATTGGTAACTTGAACGTACAATATAATCTACGAGTAACGAGAGTTGAGAATTGAGAATTGAGAATTGAGAATTGAGAGTTGAGAGTTGAGAATTGAGAGGTGGTAACCTCCAGAAATGCCCTGCAAGGGCTTAAACAAATCTAGCCCAATGGCAACGCCTTGGGTGAGAATTGAGAATTGGGAATTAATTGAGAATTTGGAATAAAGCACACGATTTTTTGTACTCACCATATACCTTTTCTTATGAATAAAGAGTCTTTGATACAACAGAGCTATGCCATCGCAAAGGAACGCTACGCCGCCCTTGGCGTAGATACCGACAATGCGATTGCCACCTTGGAACGCACCCCCATCTCGCTTCATTGCTGGCAGACCGACGATGTGATGGGTTTTGAAAGCAATGCCGGCCT
>DFDY01000159.1 GCA_002368955.1 Bacteroidales bacterium UBA3816 | reverse complement strand
AGATGCCATGACAATAAACTACTAAACTATTAAACCAATATATTTTTTAGTTTTTACCTTATACTTTATTCTAGTCATTTTTACTTATTATCTTTAACTTTATCACAAACTCTCAACTCTCAATTCTCAACTCTCAATTCTCAACTCTCACCTCCGCCCACCCTTTTAGTTTTTAGTTTTTACTTTTTACCTTATTAATATTGTGGGCATTTAATTCTCATGGTCTTACGCTTCGACTTGGCAATGCGGTAGACCATGCCCACCTCCAGTGCTCCCACTCCGCCCGAGGCGGCCACTAGGTCCGATATGTTGGCATCGTAGCAGAAGGTGAACACAAAGGCGTTGTACTCGATTATCAGATTGGCTATCAGTGCGTCGCCATGGCGAAAGGCCAGACCTGTGCGCAGGCTCATCTGGTGTTGAGCCCCTTCGGCGAGATACCATTTCAGGTCGGCCCCGTACAGCAGTTCGCGATAGCGGCCTTGCGCCTGCACCAGCACGACGGGCATGAGCGACAGCGACTGCCATCCGCGCCACTCGGCACGGGCAAAAAGGCTGTAGCGTGGCTCCAGACGGGTGTTGTCCAAACCCGAATAGGAGATGTCGGGACGGTTGAGGTTGCGCACCGAAAGGCCCACCTTGGTATGCAGGTCGCTGGTGGGCTGATAATACCAAGCCAAGCCTAGGCATAGCAGTGGGTAGCTCACCCTCTGCTGCTGGAATGTCTCTGCAGGGTCCTCCATATTGGCGTTGCTGGGGTCGAAGCCCGACTGTGCAAAGCCTCCGTCCACGCCCAGAGAGAGGAAGTTGTTGCCGTAGCGTCCCAAGGCAGTGAAATAGGCCACCGAAAGATGGCCAGAGGTGGTGCCGTAACTGAGCGTGCCGGCATGGTCGCTGAAAAAGGAGCCGCCAACGCTCAATCCGCGCTGGTGGTTGTTGCTGCGCCAAAGGGCTGCCTCGGCCGTGAGGCCAGCCGTCTGAAACGGAGCACTGATGCTGGCCCACTGGTTGCGGTAGATGAGGCCGATGCGCCCCGCACCGTCGAAGAAACCCGCGTAGGCAGGATTGAGCAGCATCGGGTCGGCATCCACCTGCGAGAAATGGATGTCCTGCGCCCGCACCCCTGCCAGCCCCACTGTCAGCATCAATAAGACCAGAAACCTCTTAGAGTATAGAGTGCAGAGAACAGAGTACAATGAAGAAGACCTCTTGGGGAGGGTTTCTTTGGCCGGGCGGAACCGCCCGCCCCTGTGCGCCGTGCATTGTCCTTTGTACGCTGTCATGTCAATTCAATGAATACGGAGTGGCTGCCGCCATCTCAATTCTCAACTTCCAACTCCGTCCACCCTTTTAGTTTTTAGTTTTTACCATTCACTTTATCACAAACTCTCAATTTGCATCATCTTGCATACGGCGGCAGTCCCAGGTCTGCAAACTCGCCCTTCAAGTATTTGAAATAGCCCGCAATGCCCACCATGGCGGCATTGTCGGTGCAGAACTGGAACTTGGGGATGAACACTTTCCAGTGGTGCTTCTGTCCCAGTCGTTCCATCTCGCTGCGCAGCAGGCTGTTGGCCGATACGCCGCCGGCAATGGCAATCTGCCTTACGCCGCTCTCCTTCACCGCCTTCTCCAGTTTCTTGATGAGGAAGCCCACGATGCATTTCTGAATTGAGGCGCAAAGGTCGGCCTTGTGCTCCTCGATGTAGTTAGGATTCTCAGCAATACGGTCGCGCAGAAAATAGAGGAAAGAGGTCTTTATGCCGCTGAAGCTGTAGTCGTTGCCTGCAATGTGTGGTGTGGCAAAGTGGTATGCGTCGGGGTTGCCTTCCTTGGCCAGCCGGTCGATAATGGGGCCACCGGGGTAGCCCAGATCCATAATCTTGGCGGCCTTGTCGATGGCCTCGCCCGCCGCGTCGTCGATGGTCTCGCCCAGCACCTCCATGTCGAAGTGGCTCCGCAGCAGCAATATCTGTGTATGTCCACCCGACACCAGCAGGCAGACAAAGGGAAACTGCGGCACCTGGCTCTGGTCGTTCTCCTTGATGAAATGCGAGAGTACGTGCCCCTGCAGGTGGTTCACCTCGATGAGGGGGATTTCCAGCCCTTGGGCAAAACTCTTGGCAAAACTCACCCCCACCATCAGCGATCCCAGCAGGCCGGGCCCGCGGGTGAAGGCCACGGCGTCAATCTCCTCCTTGCCGATGTTGGCATTCTTGATGGCGGTGTCCACCACCGGCACAATGTTTTGCTGGTGGGCGCGGGAGGCCAGCTCGGGCACCACCCCGCCGTACTGCTCGTGCACCTTCTGCGAGGCAATGACATTGGAGAGAATGCGGTCGCCGCGCAGCACGGCAGCCGACGTGTCGTCGCACGACGACTCGATAGCAAGTATGGTAGCAATATGTTCAGTAGGTTCCATTGAGTGTATTATTTGCCATTGCAAAGATACGCATCTTTTTTTATATAAAATGGTTTTGGTCGAAAAAAAGAAAAAATGCCCTTCAGCAGCATGCCGCCACAGGATGCTTTTGTGGTGGAAATAATCACGGAGTGGTCAGGATTGGGAGTGGTTTATCGTATCCCTCAATTCTCAATTCCCAACTCTCAATTCTCAATTCTCAACTCTCAACTCTCAACTCTCAACTCTCAATTCTCAACTCTCAATTCCCAACTCTCAATTCTCAACTCTCAACTCTCAATTCCCAACTCTCAACTCTCAATTCTCAATTCTCAACTCTCAAGGATGTCGGTTGGAATACGTCGGAGGGCGATTGGGGTGGCAGATTGGTCGTTTGGAACGCTTTTGGCGGGGGCGGGTGGCGAAAAGGGTGTACTTTTGCAGTCTCAAATGAAGAGAAGAAATTGAATGGAAATATGAAAAAGAAATTGTTCGTCACATTGATGGTTTTTTCATTTTTGGGCGCGAGTGCCCAAACCGGAGTGCCGCTGTCGCTGACACTGGAGGACTGCCATAGGCTGGCCTTGGAGTACAATAAGCAGCTGAAAATTGCAGAAGAAAAGGTGGCAGAAACCGATGCTTTGAAGAAGATGGCGTTGAGCGAGATGTTTCCGAAGTTTTCGGCCAACGGAGCCTATACTTGGAACCAGAAGTCCATACAGTTGCTCAGCGATGAGAAACAGGATGCCCTAAACAACATGGGCACCAATGTCGCGGAGGACGTTGCCAACTCAGTTTCGGAGTTTGTCAACCGCCTGATGCCTATAGACCCGGCACTGGCTCAGTCTTTTGCAGAGTTGCTGGAAGGAAGCGATGTGGCCCATGCGCTTAACGGCTTGGGACGGCAGATCACTAGCTCTTTGGACATGGACCTGAGGAATATATGGGTTGGAGGCGTGACGGTGACGCAACCTGTGTTCTTGGGCGGCAAGTTGGTGGAGCTCTACCGCAGCGCACGCACCAACAACGAGATGGCACAACTGGGCTATGACAAGGCCAAATCGGATATACTGGTGCAGGTGGACGAGGCCTATTGGCGTGTGATTTCTGTGCAGAAGAAGCTGGAGTTGGCACAGCAGTATGCGAACTTGTTGGATACGATGTACCAGAATGTGCAAGCCTTAAAAGAAGCGGAGATGGCCACCGAGGCCGACCTGACCAAGGTGCGCGTGAAGCTCAACGAGGCACAAATGAGCCTGACCAAGGCCACCAGCGGCCTCCAATTGGCCAAGATGCTGCTCTACCAGATGTGTGGGCTGGATCTCAACGGCAATTATTTGGTGCTAGAATCGTTGGAACTGCAGGACCGACAATCCTTGAGCAATATAGACATGAGTCAGGTGCTGAACAACAGCAGAGAGATACAGCTATTGGAAAAGAGCGATGCATTGGCCAAGTCGGCGGTCCACATTGCTGCCTCTGGTTTGATGCCCAATCTGGCCGTGACGGGTTCATATCTGGTCACCAATCCCAACCTGTACAACGGATACAGCAAAGGATTTGGCGGCATGTTTACCGTTGGAGCTGTACTGAACGTGCCTATCTGCCACCCCAGCGCCGTTTATGCCTTGAAGGCTGCCAAGCATCAGCGCAACGAGGTCCAGTACCTGATTGAAGAAGCCAGCGACAAAATACAGCTGCTGGTGAACAAACTCAACTATGAGTTGGAAGTGGCCAACCGCAAGTTGATGGCCAGCCAGACCAATCTCACCCATGCCGAGGAGAACCTTAGCCTGGCGGAAGAGAGCTTTAACTCTGGCTTGATAAGCAGCAGCGATCTGATGGCTGCTCAGACGGCATGGCTGTCGGCCAGCAGCGAGTTGCTGGATGCCGGCATAGAGGTGCAGATGGACTACCTCTACCTGCAACAGGCCATGGGCAGGATTGGAGAATAATAGACGTTTGATGTTAGAGTTTAGAATTTATAGAACCCAATAAAATAAATAGAAATGGAAAATACAAAGAAACAGTCGTTGATAGGTGTCGGCGTTCTTATCGCCGTGGTGGTTGTGCTGGCCGTGGTGGGGCTGATAGTGCTGCGCCCTGAGCCAGAAGTACTGATGGGTGAGGCCGAGGCCTCCGAATATCGCGTCTCGGGCAAGGTGCCTGGCCGCGTGGAAGAATTTTATGTTCATGAGGGCGATCAGGTGAAGGCCGGCGACACGCTGGTGTTCATCAACAGTCCCGAGGTGTCGGCCAAGCTGGAGCAAGCCCAGGCCGCCCGTTCGGCCGCCAGTGCTCAGGCCGGCAAGGCCAAAAAAGGGGCCCGTCAGCAGCAGATAACGGCCGCCTACCAAATGTGGCAAAAAGCACAAGTGGGAGTCGACATTACCAAAAAGTCGTTGGACCGTGTTCAGTCTCTCTACGACAAGAAAGTGGTCTCTGCGCAGAAACGCGACGAAGTGGAAGCCCAGTATAAAGCTGCCGTGGCAACGGCCAATGCCGCCAAGTCGCAGTACGACATGGCCTTGGAAGGCGCCCAGCAAGAGGACAAGGAGGCCGCCTTGGCCCTAGTGGCCCAAGCCAACGGAGCCATAGCCGAAGTGCAGTCGTATATGGGAGAGCGATACCTCACCGCCCCGTGCGACGGCGAGGTGGTGGAGATTTACCCCAAACGCACTGAGCTTATTGGCACAGGGTCGCCCGTGATGTCTATTGTGGATATGAGCGATATGTGGTTCACCTTCAGCGTACGCGAAGACCTGCTGGGCAACCTGAAAGTGGGCAAAGTGGTGGAGGTGACCATACCGGCCTTGGGCGACGGAACCTATCAGGCACGAGTGACATATCTCAGGGCCATGGCCAGCTATGCTACCTGGCGTGCCACTAAAAACAACGGTCAGTACGACATGAAGAGCTTCGACGTGCGGATGGTGCCCGTGGAGGAAATCCCCGGCTTGCGCCCCGGCATGACCGCCATTATAAGGTAAAAGGTAAAAACTAAAAAGTAAAAAGTGATTATAGTTATTAGTTTACAAAACTCTCAACTCCGTCCACCCTTTTAGTTTTTAGTTTTTACCTTTTACTTTATTACAAACTCTCAACTCCGCCCATCCTTTTAGTTTTTATCTTTTACTTTAAATACATCTTCGATAATAAATGAAAACGTTGTTTGATAAATTGTCCAATGTGCTGCGGAGAGAGCTGCCCCGCATAAAGGCGCACCCACGATACCTCATTCTAGCCACATTGGGCATAGCATTCTCTTATCTGTTTTTCCTCACCCTCATGCGGGATGGTCAGCCGCAGAAGCTGCCCATAGCCATAGTGGATGAGGACGGAAGCTATTTTTCGCGCCGCCTCTGCCACGAGATCGAGGCCACGCAGGGGGTGCGCGTGGCACGGGTATACAACAGCCATAAGGAAGCCCGGGCCGCCATGCAGCGACAGGAAATATACGCCTTTCTGCACATTCCCCACGGCACCTACAACGATGTGCTGGCGTTCAAGGCACCACATGTAGTGCTCTATGCCAACAATGCTTATTTATTAAGCGGCACCCTCAGCTACAAGCAGCTGATGACTATCTGTAACCTGGCGGCAGGGGCAGTGCAGCGAGAAGTGCTGCGCAAAAAAGGCATGGGCGAAGAGCAAATAATGGGACTGATCATGCCGATAGAAATCGATGCCCATTTGGTGGGCAACCCGATGGCCAACTACCAGTCATACCTGCTCACCACCATCCTGCCGGGCATCCTAGGCTTGATGGCGATACTGCTCACCGTCTTCAGCATTGGCATGGAGAGTCGCGAAGGGACGGCCGGCGAGTGGCTTGCCGCCGCCGATGGCCGAATAGGCGTGGCATTGGTGGGCAAGCTGCTCCCCTATGCCTGCTGGTTCATAGCCTTACAGCTCTTGGGCAATTTGGTGCTCTTCGGCTTCTGCCAATTCCCCATGCAGGGCCATTACCTCACACTGGCCCTCTGCTCGGTGCTTTTTGTACTGGCCATGATGTCGGCAGGAGTGTTTCTATATGGACTGATACCACAGATGACCAATGCCATTTGCTTCAGCGCCTTCTACGGCATCCTGGCATTCTCCCTGTCGGGTTTCACCTATCCCGTTAGCGGAATGGCGCGGCCCCTGCAGGCCTTGAGTGTCGTCTTCCCTCTGCGGCAGAACTATCTGGTGTATGTGAACGAAGCCCTTTTCGGGCTACCGCTGTCGTACAGCTATGGGCATCTGTGCATTCTTGTCCTCTTCCTCCTGCTGCCCCTGATCACCAACAGTCGAATCAAAAAACAGATACTTAGCCATGAAAATGCTGCATAACATCCAACAGTTCTTAGAAGACCTAGCCGAAGTGTGTCAGGCCGAATGGGGCCGCATCTTTGGCAACACAGGCGTGCTTCTGATATTCTTTGTGGCCGGAGTGGGCTATCCCCTTATTTTCAATGGCATTTATGTGCAGGAAAATCTGTACGATGTGCCTGTGGCAGTGGTGGACGATGCCCGCTGCAAAGAGAGCAAACGCTTCATCCATAAAATGGACGCCACCCCAGAGATAGAAGTGCGATTCGAGGCCGGCTCGATGGCCGAGGCCGAACGCCTTATGGCCGAACGTAAGGTAAACGGAATCATCCACTTCCCCTCAGACTATGGCGAGCGGCTGGCCCAGTTAGAGACAGCCCGCGTGGGGGTGTTCTGTGACATGTCGTCCTTCCTGTACTACAAGAGCGTCTTCATGGGGGCCAACTTTGCCATGCTCGACGAAATGAAACAAATAGAATTCACCCGCTACGGCCTGACGGGCATCACCGGCCAGCAGGCCAACACACTGGTCAACCCCGTGGGGTACGACGACGTGAAGCTCTTTGTGCCGGGAGGCGGATTCACCAGCTTCCTGATACCCGCATTGCTCATCCTGGTCATCCAGCAAACCCTCTTCTTTGGCGTAGGCATGCTGGGCGGGGCCGCTCGCGAGGAAGGCACCCAGCTGGCCTCCATCCCCCCACGTCTGCGTCGCCGCCACCACGACCGCGTGGTGCTGGGACGCACCATGGCCTATATAGTCCTCTACGGGGCACTTGTGGCGATAAACCTATTTCTTATACCGCGAATGTTCAACCTGCCCCACATAGCGCAGATAGGCCAGCTGGCCCTCTTCCTGCTCCCATTCCTCCTCTCCGTCTGCTTCCTCAGCATCACCTGCAGCAGCCTTTTCAGGCATCGCGAGTCGGGCATCGTCACCTTGGTCTTCTCAAGTATCATCCTGCTCTTCCTCACCGGCTTTGCATGGCCGCAAAGCTCCATGCCCGACCCTTGGCGTTGGCTGTCCTACCTCTTCCCGTCCACCCATGCCGTGCAGGGATATGTCCGGATGAACTCCATGGGGGCCACACTGCACGAAGTCAGCTTCGAATATCTGATGCTCTGGGTGCTGACCCTGCTCTATTTTGCCACAGCCTGCCTGTCAGTGGGGACTGGGGTGCGCCGCCGTCCCCGTGGGAAACCCCATCGCAGCGGAGCGCAGGGCAAATAGCGGACAATTATTAAGGTAAAAAGTAAAAACTAAAAAGTAAAAAGTGATTATAGTTATTAGTTTACAAAACTCTCAACTCCGTCCACCCTTTTAGTTTTTAGTTTTTTACCTTTTACTTTATCACAAA
>DFDY01000102.1 GCA_002368955.1 Bacteroidales bacterium UBA3816 | reverse complement strand
ACGTCGAGGGTGGCCGTGAGGCCGGTGTGCGGGGCGTCATAGACGCGGTCGCCCGCGCTGTTGAAGGCCTCGATGCGGGTCAGCCCGAAGCTGGAGATCACCTTCGCCGTCTCGGTGGCGGGGTTGGGCTGCACGGAAGTGTAGCGCTTCAGCAGTTCAGGCGACTGGATGCCCAGCGTGTCGGGATCCACACGCGTAGTGTCGCCGCCCACGATGGTGTCGGGAGGATCTACATTCGTCGTGTCGGGCTGGGGAGTCAATATCGGGAAAATCAAGGGGAAATACCTGGTGAACGACAATCCCCAATCCTCGGGGTAAAAATGCCACTTCCAGTAACTCGAGTCGTCGGGATGTTCTGCCTGGTAGTCACAATGCTCAACCACCTTGATAGGAATCCATGCCACATTGTCGGCGACTGTGTTAAGGACAACGGCTATTGTGTTGTATCCTCCGCCAGCAGCGAATAAACCGGTATGGCACAGACGGCCGATGTAGAACGAATCCACCACAGTGACCGCGGAATCGAAATAGCGTTCGTAGAACGGTAACGGGGGACATGTATCATGGTTATACTGATTTTCTATTCCCAAATCAAGGTAGTAGTCAATTGGTGTAAACCTGATGTGCACCTTCAACTTTTCGCTGATTACCCGCAGATTGGTATCGGCCTCGTTGGCAAAAAGGCACAATAAATCATACACCTCCTTGTAGGTCGTGTCGAGATAGTAATATTCGGGATGTTGAACCTGGTTTGGGAAATGCTCGGGACGCAAGTCAACTTTTGTTGACATACTGGCAGCAATGCCATAAATAGTCAGAGTATCGTTAGTCATGATCCGGAAAGCCTCTCCATTCATCATGGGGCCACACTCTCTCATCTGCAAGTAGCCGTAATTGTTGTTAAACTGTGGCCAGTTCCACCCAACGAGATAGTTGGATTTGAGATTCTTCGAGTGAATTGTATCCTGTGCCGACATGCCTCCTGCAATCGCCAGCATCAATAGGGATGCTAAAACTATTTTTTTCATTTTACTATGTTTTTGAGGTTATTGTCTTTCTTGTCGTTGTCCGCAAATTGTGTTAATAATGACTTGCTTTTCTTGGTGCCCAATGACAATATTATTGTCAACAAAAGAACTTTTTTCTTAGATTTGTAATTTGAAGTTAACGATTAGATACGTGTTGTTTGCTTATCAAGGCCATATACGCTCATAAGTTTCAGTGTAGCTCAACCACTCCCAGACAAACAAGGTGTCGCTGTATGTCAACACATGACGATAATTGTATCCGCCATTTGCGTCGATTTGTAGCCAGTTGTCATCGGTGGTAGTGAAGCCTGCGCTGTAACTATGGCTTCCGTCTTCATCGGAATAGTAATATGTCAGCATGCTGTCGGTCCAGGATATGTTCATCAGGAAATAATAGTCAGGGTTCCTGGGTGCGATACGGTTCCACCATTCCGAGTTGGGGAGGGCCTCCAGAGTGTCGAGCGACACCAGTTCGTACCATGCGTGCCAGACACTGGTGTCTGTATTCGGCTGTATTCCGTCGTTTGAAACGGCGCTACAGTGGTAAAGCTGGTTCTCTTTGTCATAGGAGATGGTGACTTCGTATCCGTTATTGACCATTTTGTTAACCCATGCACAGGCCACCTCACGGTCTGGGGTGGAGAAGGTTACCACTTCTTTTAGGAGCGATGTGCCTGATGCTGCCCCTGCTAACCGCAATTTGACAATACAACCTTCTTCCGACAGGTCTATCATTCGATTAAGGAACTGGCTCCAATCTTCGCCGCTGTTCAAGGTTGTTGTATTTTCTGCCCCGTTAATAGAATAGATTACCATGCGGGCCTCATTTGTGCCTGAGAAAACTATCGTCGTCTCTTCTGGTGTCACTTTCTGGCAGCCGATGGCCAGGGCGCTCAGCAGTGCGATGGCTGCCATGGTAAAAAATACTTTTTTCATGGTGTGGAAGGATTTTATATTAATACTAAGTTGAAATAATATTCAAAGAGGTCCTTCTGGTATCTCGATGCATCGACATGGAATACCGATACGGTGCTGTCGGAATGGGAGATGCCCAAAATTACATTGTTGTCCAACACGTTGTCTTTCGGACAGGTGTAGCAGTCTTTGGGTGCAAGGCGGAAACTGTAGGAGTGTCCTTTATGGAAATCTTTCAGTTCCTCGGGTATGGGCTTGATGGCGAAGTCGGAGCAGAGCTGCTGCCAGGCGGCGGAGTCGGTGGCGCGGAAGAGGGTGACGGCCACGCTCACGCTGTCGTTGAGGCGGTAGTCGCGCAGGTAGGCGGCCTCGATGCCGGGCCGGCCCGCATAGCGCTGGTACAGCTCGCCGCAGCGGCCGGCCGGAAGCTCGTGGGGCATCATCTTGGCCGCGGCCGACAGCAGGAGAGCCAGCAGGCACAGCACCAGCAGGGATAGGTCGCGGCGTGTCATAGGGCAAGGAATATTTGATCGACGGCTTCCACGGCGGCCTGGCGGCTCGCCC
>DFDY01000031.1 GCA_002368955.1 Bacteroidales bacterium UBA3816 | reverse complement strand
TTTTATTCGATTTGTTGTTTCATTTCTGCATTTTCACCGCGATCATGAGCGGAGGCGGGGCCCCACAGGCACTTTCTTCTCTTGGATTGTCAATCGGTCAATTCTCATTGTTGGCACGTACGGCGCGGATTGTGAACCCGCAGCATCGGAAGAAGTTGTCGTTAATTTCCTTTCCGTTCTCTGCGAAGGCAAAAAGGTATGGACCGGATGATTCGTCGGGGATGAGCGATGACGACCAGTAGTAGCCGGTGTTGTCGTGGCAGTGTGGCTTGCATTCAGCGGCGGGCAGGAAAATCGCATTACCGTTGGAGGCTGTGAACTTAATTCCTTCGACACCGTTTTGGGTCGTCCATTCGCTCGTGGTGTTGTCCATCAGCTCCTGCCATTCCTCGCGTGTCGGGGTTCGTGCACCATCGCCGAGGCTGGCGGCAGCGTCATCTTCGGACTTGAGGGTAGTCAGCGAATCTGTGAATCCGTCAAGGCCGTACTCCTGCTGGCTACAGTACTTGGTGAGATGCATTTGGTCGCTCCCGAAGCGATAGTTGTCCCACGTGTATTCATCCTTGGGCTGGGTCTCGCCCCAGGCAAAATAGTCGCCGAACTCTTCGGGTGTATCCGCACCCACATTGCACGTTGCCCACAGCAGTCCGCTGGGCAATCCGAGGTCAACCCAACCGCTGTTGTTGTCAGTTGTCGTCCCGCTCTTGCAGGCGGTCATCATTGCCACGGCGCACAGCACCGCGAGGGCTAAAAATACTTTCTTCATATACATTATATATTATTGGTTAAACTTCGGTTTCCCGCCGTGGTTTGTTGAGGCCCCGCGCACGGTGGCGAGGTACTCGTAGTGCGCCGCGTTTGCCGCGCGCGCGATGCTGATGGATTCAATCTGGGTCGGTAGTTTCATAATGCTGGTGTTTTATTGGTGAATAAATATATTGTTCCGAATAGTCTTGTCCGAACAAGATATACGTAAGGTCGACAAACTCAAATCGGCAGCCTGGTTTTACAATCAATACACGCTTGAACGTCAGGGCTGGACCGATGCCGTGGATTGCGCGGCGGCGATGCCAATGGCCATAAAACAAAAGCCTGCCCAAAAGCCATCGCCCTCGTCGTCAGAAAGCACGCTCCATTCGGTCGTCAGCAGCAAGATGACGAATGCAGCGATATTGAGCACCGTGTAGATGAGCACAAACGTCCCATAGAACGACAGTCCTTTGTTGTAGTTTTTTTTCTTCGTACATTGTATGTCTGTATTTATAGTTTCTGTTCAACTCCGACGCGGCGGATGTTTTTCTGTATGTTGTATCGGATTTGCAATCCGATACTGCTAAATATCAGGATTTTAAATCCGCAAATATTAGAACAGGTCTGAATGTGTGCCTGTACGGTATAGAGAAACGATGCGAACGGTCTCTTTTCGGCTGTAAATGAGAAGCCAGTCTGGATTAATGTGACACTCTCGATACCCACGGTAGTTTCCTGTCAACACGTGGTCGCGGTATTTATCTGGCAGCGGTGTGCCTTCCTGCAGCATATCGGTCACCGTTTTGAGCTGGGCAAGGTCAAGGCCGCGCCGTTTGGCAAGTTTCAGGTCTTTCACAAACTTGCCGCCATATTCCAATTTGTAGCGTATGCCCATAACTACAAGGTGGCAATTAGGTCATCAATACTTTCGGCGCATTGCACTCCGTGCCCAGCCTCGACATCGCGAATGGCCTGCATTGTCTCTTCGTTGAGAAAGCATCCGCATTCAGGGTCGAAAAGTGCGTCGGCAGGTTTGGCTTCTGTAAGCGTCCAGCCCATTCTTTTGGCCAATTTCTGCATAAATGGGAGGTCTGCCTTGGGTAACCCGACATTATAAGTGGCTATGTTCATAACTTTTTAATATTAAATTGTTATATTTCAACAACGAAATAATAACTTTTTTATTGTGTCTGTCAATCGGAATATTTCTGATATTATTCAGCGTCGGATCGCAGATCCGCCGCAACGGGTTTTTATCTTTTTTTGTCTCCATAAAGCCAATTGTGTTCTATATATCTGCCGGCTTCGGGATTCTTTTTGCTGACTTCAATTGTGATGGTATCTCCAATTTTATGGTCGCCGTAGTCGGACTTGTTGAAAAAAACCTCGTCGTTTGTATATGTTTTGCCATCAACGGTATACCGATACTCCACATTCCACACAAATCCACGTTTACCCCTACGCATTTGCCGGATGTCCGTGATGACAGCCTTGGCGGTTGTCGATTCCGCATAAATACACTTTTCCGTCCACAGAACCCCTATGCCGATGGCCGCAGCAAAAATCAGCAAAAACCATACTTCCCAGGAAAGGCGTTTCTTCTTTTTCTGCGACTTTTTCTGCTGTTTCGTTTTCTTCATTGTCTGCCCGTGTTTGTTGTTTCTGTTCAATCTGTTGTTTCATTCGTGCATTTTTACCGCGCACGGGTGTGGAGTGTTAAATTAGTTCCTCAGACCAGCCGTGGCCAAGATCCCAGTGATAGTCTTCGACAAACTCGAAGTCGATTGGCAGGTTGAACTCGTCCTCTATCAGTTCGTGCAACTTCTCGGCATCCACCTGGTGCAGCCAGCTGCCGACGCAGACGTAGAAGCGGTCGGTCTTCTCGTCGAGGAATACACAGCCGCGTGGAATAAGCGTGTAGTTGTGCTCCTGATAAAATATGGAGCGTGTGTCGCCTTTGGCTTCGGCACGGTGGTGTTGCTTTTGCCAATAGGTTTTGTGAAGCTTTGAGATGGTGGCGCGACCGTTGACAAATGTAGCCTGCTCGGCATCGATTTTCTCCACGCCGAAGAGCGACTGGTTGGCTGCGTCGTACCAAAAGATACCAAGTTTGGGCTTGCCGTTGTCGAGGAACGGCGCCATCGAGCCGACGAGGCTTTGGTGTTCCTCGCCGTTGGTGTGATTGATTCCGTTGTTATCCTTAGTCATAATATACTTGTAACGCTGTTAGTCTAAAAATATTGCTTTGTGCGGGAGCGAAGTGAAGAAAGTCCAGCGGACTTGGTGACCAAATGGAACAAAGTCGTTAAAAACTTTCTTTCACCGAGCTCGGGAGCGACGCCCCGCAGAAGACTGCTATGTTCATTTGCTGTCCACTCTCGGTTTGACTTTGGCCTTGGGCTTCACGTAGAAGTGTGGCACAATCTGACGAGCCGTCAGGTCGACGGTGACGGAGTCGTTGAAGTCGGTGCCGTAGCGTTTGGCCAGCGTTTCCGGCGACTGGTTGTATTTGTAGATATGCTCAGGTTGGTCGTCGATGGTGACAACAAGGTACGACGGGCTCTTTGGTCTGATTACGCCAGTGGGGCGAATATAGTACGATTCGACCTCAAGGTCTTTCCATTCGCGCTCGCTGCCGATTCCGGCATAGACGGTGACAATGAGAGCGGCATACACAATCACCACAAAGCCGAAGAAATACTTGCCGACGGTCTGGAACCGGCCTTTGTAGGCGTAGAGGAATATCCCGAGAAAGAGGCAGATGCCGCCCGCAAGCGCCACATACGTGAACCACGGCAAGGTGATGATGTACTGCCGCGTCGTGAAAACCATCGCCACCAGCATCGCCAGCGACAGGATGGAGATGGTCTGAACCAGCGGCGGCTGGCTCCTCAGCTTCTCCCAGTCGAGAATAGAGTTCTTGTTATTATTTTTCATCTCCAATCTGTTGTTTCATCTAGTCTTATATGGAACGTTTCATAGGCTGCTGCACCACTTGTTTCCGGTAGTGTCTGTGGTGTTATTTCACTATCAACTTTCTAACCGACACACTGCCGCGGGATACCACCTTGACGAAATAAGCCCCTTGTGGAACAGCCGACAAGTCGATGGTAATGGAGTTGGATTCTGTCGTCCAGGTGTTGACCGCACGTCCGTTGAGGCTGAGGAGCGTGACTGTTGCGGGACTCGTTGCCTCGATTGTCACACTGCCGTGCGCCGGATTGGGATATATCGCAACACCTCCATCCTCAGCAGTAGGTACGCCTATGGTATGGATTGTGTCCAGCGTGGTGAACTCCAACGGCTGGCTCCACTCGCTCATTCGGTTGTGTTTGTCGACGGCTGCTACCCGCACAGTGTAGTGCGTCAGCGGCACAAGGTTATTGAATGTCTGAATGTTTGATTGTGTGAATGTTTGAGTGGCGAGTGTGTCGGCACATGACAGCTCCACCATCCAAAGTTCCTCCTCTCCACCGGGTTGCCACATCACTGTTGCGGTGAGGCTGTCCACTGCCACCAGCTCCAAGCCTGATGGTGTTGGGGGTGGCGCGATGGTACTCACCGTCAAGTCGTCGATGGTCAGCCCGCTGTCGCTGAGATTGCGGATGGCGATGTACCCGCAGTTGCCTGTATAAGTGTAGAACTGGACGTGTGCCGTCTGATATGTGTCGGCCACGGAAACGATGCTGTCAACAAGAACAAACGTGGATGGATCCAGCGGGTCGGTCATCACACCGATGTCGGCACGATAGTTGAAACTGCTGTGTGCCCCCCATGCTGTGCGGTAGCCGAACTCCAGCTCTCTGTAGGCCACGGAGTCCACTGCGGGCAGAACCCAGTAGGTCGGGGTGTTCGAGCCTGAGGCGACAACCAGTGCGTGGATGCCGCTCTGTGCACTGGACAAAAGGGCATCATTCTCTACTATTTGGACAAGATATGGTTCCACCATGGTCGAGCCGTCGGCCAACACCTTGTAGTATCGCCAACAAGGCTCTTCAGCATCACCAGCGGGATGGCTCTCGAAGTCTAACGAATATGGCATATCGGCATAAGTGAGGGGCATACACATCGTGCGGAACTCGCATGATACTTCGTTGCTCATTGTACTGTCGGCGCAAATGGTGCTGATTGTCGCCACATAGTCTGTTGAGGGAATTAGGCCAGTGAGTGTTATTGCGCCTGTGCCTGTATGACTCAATGTACGAGTCACCCCGCCACCTGTGAGGGCTACACGATACG
>DFDY01000185.1 GCA_002368955.1 Bacteroidales bacterium UBA3816 | reverse complement strand
TCTCAATTCTCAACTCTCAATTGGTGTGTTCTATTTATTTGTTTCCATTGTCGCGTCCCGTCGGGACGCAGTTTACTGACGTCTGAGTATCACGGCACTGCGCCTTCGGCTTGTACCGTGTTATTAATAGTCTCACCCCTTCTGGGTGATTTATAGAAGTCCCCATAAGTAAATCAAGGAGGGGCAATGTGAGTTGTCCCTCTTGTTTTACACTCTCGCTAATAAGGAATGCTAAATGGTTTTATTGATGGCGTTGGCCAAGCGTTTGAATGATAAATACAGATGATGGATAGTGGGGGATGAACGTGATTAGATTGCTGCCTTGATTCTCTGGGAACTGAAGCAAAGATGCACTAAAAAAAATAAAGGCAATAAATATGTATTTATGCCGTTAATTAGAAGCAATTGATTTTAGTTGTAATTATTGTTCATTATGAAGGAGGGACTGGCCATAGGCTGTCCCTCCTCATTTTTTTCTTGAATAATATGATTTGTCCTAGAAGTTGATGTTGGCACCCACAAAGATGCGCTTGCTGGTGCCTTTGGTGCTGGCACTGGAGAAGTTGTCACTCATGCCATAGGTGTAGCCTGCATGGATGCCGAAACCGCCAAAGTTGAGGCGCACGCCCCCAGTGAGGGCCCAGGTGAAGCGCTCGCGATAGTATGCTTCTTCCGTGGCATCTTGGGTGTCGAAATAGTTGTACTCCGTAACGGTGCCGGTTAGCTTTCCAGTATAGGTGCTCTTGTTGATGAGACCCAAGCCCAGCGTCGGACCGGCAAAGAGGGTGAAGGTGCTGTTGCTGCCAAAGGGTATGGCATAGTTCAGATAGACAGGTACGACCAAGTCAAGCTGTTGGAATTTGCGCTTGTAGAGGGCGTTGGAGTCGCTCTTAGCGAAGTACTCCACATTGGCACCAAATGTAACGCCAAAGTTGCTACTGCCGAAGGGGATGTTGTAGTTGAATCCGGCATAGACACCCGGACGGGTGAGGGTGTCGTAAACAGTGGTGTTGACCACGGGTACGGTGTAGGTTGAGATTAGATTGTTCTGCACATAGCCAGCATGGATGCTGCCCTGCGCATTTGCGGCATTGAAAGCAACCAATGCGGCCATGAGGGTGAAAACGGATAAAATCTTTTTCATGACAATAATTGTTTTAATTGATACGTATATTTACGTTTACTGTAACGCTATTAGAGGATAAAAATTGCACTCCCAGAGAAAAAAACAGGGGGAAAAGTAAAGGGTGTTCCCGGAAAAAACCGAAACACCCTTTGGAAATGATATAAATATCGTGTAGTAAAGCCTATTCAAGGAACCATTTGAGTGATTCAAGATAGCGGGGTTCGCGAGCGGCATCGAGGAGCAGCAGATAGCCCATGATGGTGGTGGCGATGTGCTCGGTGAGTTTGCGGGCCATATGGTCGAAGAGCGGGTCGGTGGTGCCGTTGGCAGTAGCCTTGGCATGGAGTTCTTCGTATTGACGGCTGCGCTCACGCAACTTGGCCAGACATTCAGCCATCTCGCCTTCGGTGGCCATGGGTGCCACTTGGGCGTCGTAGTCGGCGATGAGTTTGACGTAGGCACCGCTGGCAATACCTTTGATGGCGGCAACCACCTGCAGCTGACTGGTGCCCTCATAGATGGTAAGGATGCGGGCATCGCGATAGAGACGTTCGCAGGGATATTCCTTCATGAAGCCGGAACCACCGTGGACCTGAATACAGTCGTAGGCGCACTGGTTGGCAAATTCGGAGGCAGTCATCTTCACCAACGGGGTGAGGATATCGGCAGTGCGGGCGGCCTGCTTGCCAGTGCTGGTAAGGTCGACCCAACGAGCAGTTTCATACATCAGCGTGCGGGCACCGTCGACACGGGCGCGGATAGCCTTCAAAAGGTCCTGAACGGCGACGAACTGACCAATGGTATGGCCAAACTGCTCACGAGAGTCGGCATAGACCTCGGCCTCGCGGAGGGCTGCTTCGCAGAGTCCGATGGACTGTGCGGCCACGCCCAGACGGGCACCGTTCATGAGCGACATGACATATTTGATAAGTCCCAAGCGGCGTTGGCCGACCAACTGGGCGGGGGCATTGCGGAAGACGAGCTCGCAGGTGGGCGAGCCTTTGATGCCCATCTTGTTCTCGATGCGACGAACGGTCATGCCGCCGTCGGCACGGTCAAAAACAAAGTAGGAAAGGCCGCGGCCATCGGTGGTGCCCTCTTCGCTGCGGGCGAGAACCAGATGGATGTCGGCATCGCCGTTGGTGATGAAGCGTTTCACACCGTTGAGGCGCCAGCAGTTGTTGGCTTCGTCGAAAGTGGCTTTGAGACGGACCGACTGGAGGTCGGAACCAGCATCGGGCTCGGTGAGGTCCATGGAGCAGGTAGCGCCCTCATAGATGCGGGGGAGGTATTTGTCCTTCAACTCCTCAGAGGCAAACTCGTTGATGGTGTCGGCGCAATCCTGCAGGCCCCAGATAGTGGCAAAACCCACATCGGCGCGTGCAATCATCTCGGCAGCCATGACGGCGACCACACGGGGCATGTTCAATCCGTTATACTTGCGCGGCAGTGTGAGGCCGAAAAGACCCGACTGCACGAGGGCATGAAGGTTCTGCTTGGTGCCGGCAGCATACTCGACATGTCCGTCCACCAAATGGGGACCCTCAATGTCGACATCGGCTGCATTGGGAGCGATGACGTCGCCGGAGATGTTGCCCAAGAGGTTGAGCACCATGTCGTACTGACGGATGGCGGTTTCAGCATCGGCAGGACCGCCTTCGGCGGCGTTGGCAAATCCCGACTCACGAACCTCAGCGACGTGAGCCATCTCGGGATGATGAAGATAGAAAGAAAGACTGGGGTTGTCGTTATAAAAATTCATATTACTTCAGGTTATTTGAATAACATTCCATCAGCATAGGCACCACGGTGCACACATCACCGATGATTGTGTAGTCGGCAATGGCGTTGATAGGAGCGTTGGGGTCGGTGTTGATAGAGATAATTTTTGAGGACTGGTCCATGCCGGCACGGTGCTGGACTGCACCAGAGATGCCGCAGGCGATATAGAGACGCGGACGCACGGTGACACCGGTCTGACCGATCTGACGTTCGGGCTCGGTGAAGCCTGCATCGCAAGCAGCACGGGTGCCGCCCACTTCGCCACCAATGAGGCGTGCAAGGTCGTGCAGCATCTTGAAGTTCTCACGGCTGCCCATGCCGTAGCCACCGGCTACGATAATGGAGGCTCCCTTGATATTGATGTCCTTCTTGACAATCTCGCGGCGAATGATGGTGACAGCCTTGTCGGCCTGTTCCAGGTCATTGCTGATATCAACCTTGGTGGCAGTGCCTTTGTAGTCGGGTTGAAAGACCTCTTTGCGCATCACGCCTTCGCGCACGGTGGCCATATGGGGCTCTACCTCGGGCGAAACGATGGTGGCAATGATGTTGCCGCCAAAGGCGGGACGAATCTGGTGGAGGGTGCATTTATACTCTTTGCCGGTCTTGGCATCGGTATGGTCGCCGAGTTCGAGGGCGGTGCAGTCGGCGGTGAGGCCGCAACGCAGGCGGGAGGCCACGCGGGGAGCAAGGTCGCGGCCCACAGTGGTGGCACCAAAGAGCACCACGTTGGGTTGCTGCTCCTGGATTACTTTTAAAACTACCGCAAAGTGCGGAAGGGTGCGATAGGGCGACAGGCGGGGGTCGTCGGCAATGAAGACCTCGTCGACACCATAGGGATAGAGTTCTGCGGCCACACCTTGAATGTTGCTGCCAGCCACCACAGCCTGCAGACGACCATTCATCTCAGTGGCCAAATGGCGACCCTTGGTGCAGAGTTCGAGACTGATGTCGGCGATGTGGTTAGACTCTGTCAGTTCGCAATATACTAAAACATTATTCATATACGATGTTATTTTTTACAATACTGTTTGACAGTGTGTGGGATTAGATGATATGGTCGTTGATGAGGGTGGCCATGAGGGTGCTGATTTCCTCAGCGTTGGGAGCCACCTGCTGGCTCTCCTTGTGGGCCAGTACCACATTTTGGACCTTCTTCACTTTGGTGGGCGAACCCTTATGTCCAAGGCGGTCGAAATCGGGGTTGACGTCGTCGGCGGTGAGGATGTCCACTGGGGCACCATCAAACTGAATGAGTCTGTGTGCATGGGGGAAACGGCACTCGGCGGCAGAACCCGTGACGGTGATGAGGGCGGGCATACCAACGCGCACCTCCTCAATACCGTCGGCCAAACGGCGAATTACTTGGATAGAGTCGCTGTCCACGTTCACCAAACTTTCGGCATAAGTCACCTGTGGGATATCTAACTTTTCGGCCACCTGCGGACCCACCTGGGCAGTGTCGCCATCAATAGCCTGACGGCCACTGAATATGAGGTCTACATTGCCCACCTTCTGTACGGCAAGCGAGAGGGCATAGGAAGTTGCCAAAGTGTCGGCTCCAGCAAAGCGGGCATCGGAAAGCACAAAGCCGTCGTCGGCTCCGCGCGAACGGGCATCAGAAATGATTTCGGCAGCACGGGCAGGACCCATCGTCACCACCGTGACACGGGAACCGGGAATACAGTCTTTCACCTGCAGAGCCATTTCAAGAGCCTGGAGGTCTTCGGGATTGAAGACGGTAGGCAGGGCGGCACGGTTGACGGTGCCGTCGGGATTCATTGCATTGGTTCCCACATTGTGAGTGTCGGGAACCTGTTTAGCAAGTACAACAATGTTCAAACCTGACATGGGCTAGATTATTTAAGTACTAATTGAATTCGTTAACTATTGATTAGAGCGAGAGGCCGCCATCGCAACGCAGCACCTGACCGGTGATATAGGTGGAGAGCTCCGATGCAAGGTAGAGCGACGTGCGGGCAATATCTTCGGGCTGACCAGGACGACGCATGGGGATGGCCTTCAGCCAGTCGTTCAGAGCCTGCTCGCCCAGCTGTTTGGTCATTGGGGTTTCGATAAAACCAGGGGCCACAGCATTGACGCGGACATTGCGGGAGCCCAGCTCCTTGGCCAGCGAACGGGTGAAACCAATGATACCGGCCTTGGTGGCGGAATAGTTGCACTGGCCTGCATTGCCGTTGATGCCAACAATGGAGCTGATGTTGATGATGGAACCGCTGCGCTGTTTAATCATCATGGGGGTGAAAGCCTTGCAGTAGTTGTAGACCGAGCGGAGGTTGCAGTTGATAACCAAATCCCAATCGGCGGGCGACATGCGCAGCAACAGGTTGTCGCGGGTGATGCCTGCATTGTTGATAAGGATGTCCAAACGGCCAAACTCTTTCTCAATTTCCTTAGCAATCTCAAGGGTGCGCTCGTGGTTGGAAGCATCGGCGGCATAGAAAGCTGCCCGCACGCCCTTAGCCTTAAGCTCTTCCAGCAGCGACTTGCTGTTTTCGTCCTCGCGGAAATCGGTGAATATAATGTCGGCGCCATTGTCGGCAAAAAGCAGCGCAGTGCTTCGGCCAATACCACGGGATGCACCCGTAATCATAGCGATTTTATTTTCTAACAGTTTCATGGTATAATGTTTTTAGTGGTTTCAATAATAATATAAGTGCTTTTTATCTATTGAGGCATGATTACTCACGGTTTCTATTCCTCCTTCTTAGGGACTAAGGTGAACATCAGTTTGCCCTTAGCGCATAGCTGACCCTCAACACTGCACTTAGCCTCCACAATATAGGTAGTGGCTCTGCGGTAGGTGATCTGGGCGGTCACCTCTATGGTATCACCGGGGCGCACTTGGCGTTTGAAACGGGCCTCGTCGATACCGCTATAGAAGGGTGTCTTGCCCACCAAGTCCTCCTTCAGCAGCACACACGAGGACTGTGCCATGATTTCACATAGGATAACGCCAGGCACTACAGGATAGCCGGGATAGTGGCCTTGAAGGAAGTACTCATCGCCACGCACATGATAGTGGGCGATACCTATTTCGCCCTGGAGGTCCACATCGTCCACCAGTAGCATCGGCTCGCGGTGGGGCAGAAAAGTTTTAATCTCGTCTCGATTCATCATATTATTTCAATTTTAGTCATTTACTACTCAGTTTGCGGCCAAATCCGAACATTATATCTTGCGCAATGCCACACAGGCGTTCTGACCGCCAAAGCCAAAGCTGTTGGAGATGGCCACTTCTGGTTGGAAATCGCAAGCCACATTGGGCGTATAGTTCAGGTCGCACTCGGGGTCGGGTTCCAAAAGATTGATGGTCGGGGCCACCTTGCCGTTCTTCACAATGAGGGCAGTGATAATAAGCTCAGTCGAACCAGCGGCTCCCAACATATGGCCCATCATCGACTTGGTCGAACTAATGACTGCCTTGTGGGCCTCGGCCTCGCCCAGCACCTGCTTGATGGCGCTGGTCTCCGACTTGTCATTCAGCGGAGTGCCCGTGCCGTGGGCGTTGATATAAAGAGGTTCGCCCTTGAAATCGGCACCCTGCAGGGCCAGACGGATGGCCTGAGCAGCACACTTGCCGTCGGGACGCGGAGCCGTATAGTGGTGGGCGTCGCAAGTGTTGCCATAACCAACCACCTCGGCATAGATATGCGCACCACGGCGCACTGCCAGGTCGTAGTCTTCAAGAATCAAGATTCCGGCACCTTCGCCCATGACAAAGCCTTTGCGGCGGGCATCAAAAGGCAGCGATGCTGCATTGGGGTCGGGGTTGGTGGAGAGGGCCTTACTGTTGGCAAAGCCACCGATGGCAATCTCCGTAATGGCAGCCTCGGTGCTGCCAGTAATCATGGCGTCGGCCAGTCCCTCTTTAATCATGCGATAGGCCTCGCCAACAGAGTGTGTACCCGTGGCACAGGCGGTAACGATGGGCAGATTGGGACCCTGCGCATTGAACATGATGGCCACATTGCCCGAAGCAATATTAGAAATCATCATGGGGATGAACAAGGGCGACACACGGCGCACGCCCTCGTTGAGGACCTTCGTCTGCTCGGCCACAAAGGTGTGAATGCCTCCGATGCCGGAACCGATGGCACACCCAAAACGTTCAGGAGCCACATCCTTGTCCACCTCCAAGCCACTGTCGGCCATGGCCTGTTTGGCAGCAGCTAAGGCAAACAGGGCATAGCGGTCGTTGTGCCGCACAGCCGTCTTGTCCAGGCCCAGTGCCATGGGGTCAAAATCTTTCACCTCGGCAGCTACCGCCACAGGCAGATTTGGATTGTCTATAGAAGAGATGGGGGCGATGGCATTAGTGCCCTTCAAAAGATTGTCCCAAAGGGTGTCAATGTTGTTGCCAAGGGGGTTGATGCAACCCATACCGGTTATAACTACTCTTTTCATAAAATTGTCGTATAAAATTTGTTTGTGTTAGTGAATGGGGTTTGTTTTATTTGCTCCAACGGAGGACAGCCGCACCGGTCACAAAACCAGCGCCGAAAGCACTCAGGGCCAACATGTCGCCCTTTCTCAGCCTACCGCTACTGTAAAGTTCGTCAATCAGGATAGGAATACTGGCAGACGATGTGTTGCCCATACGCTCAATGTTTGTGGGGAACTTATAGGCAGGCTGGGCCAAATGTTCCTGGATAGACTTGATGATGCGCTGGTTGGCCTGGTGCAGCAGATAAAGGTCAATCTTGTCGGGTGTGAGGCCAGCCTCTTCAATCACGCCGCGCAAATCGCGTTGCGAGGACTCCACAGCCATACGGAACACCTCGCGCCCATTCATAATCAGGGGCTCGGTAATATCCACGCCAGGCACCTCAAATGGGGTGTTTTCCATTCGACGCTGATAGACAATCACGTCACGGTTAGGCACGGTTGTGAGCCGAATCGCTTTCAAATCGTTTCCTTTTGTAACCACAACAGCTCCCGCGCCGTCACCAAATAGGATGGATGTCTCACGGCGTTTCCAGTTACAGAAACGAGTAGGCTCCTCAGCGCAAACAATGAGCACATTCTTTGCACGGTTGGTTTTCAGCATAGCCTCGGCCACGGCCAGGGCATCCAAAAAACCTGCGCAGGCACCGTTGAGGTCAAAGCAGGGAGCATGACTCTTCAAGTGCTGCTGAACGATACAACTGAGGGCAGGGGTTACATAGTTGTTGGCCACATTCGAGCAGATACAGAAATCAATCTCGTCAGGTAATAGTGAGGCCGACTCCACAGCAGAACGTGCGGCTGAAACTGCCAAGTCCACCAGAGTCTCTGTAGAGCGTAGACGGCGGGTCTTGATACCCGTGCGGGTAGTGATCCACTCGTCATTAGTGTCAAGGAAGCTTGCCAGCATTTCATTAGTCACCACCTTAGATGGTATGGCACTTCCTGTTCCAATAATCTTCATATACAAAAAGTTTTTTTTAGTCGCGCTTTTTATCTTTTTACTTGTAAAATACACATAAATATACGCGTGTGCGCATATTTTCAAGCGTGCAAAGAAACAAAGAAATTATGGGATAGCAATAAAAAAAATGACATTTAATATAATATAGTTGGCAAAATAGCGTTATTTTGGGTGAAATTTGATTATTTTTGGCGAAAATGAAGAAATTAACAGCAGACAAGTGGGGGAAACTATCCGTTCATGCGCCTCAATTCCTCACTGAAAAAAGGAGTATTTTCCTTTTTTTAATACTTGTTAGTATTTTTGAAATCCTCTTTCTGACGGTATATAAACCCATGGGGCTGCTCCGAACAAACGAGCATTTGACCCAATGGAGTCCAGTTTTCTATATGGTCATTCTGGAAGTCACAGGCCTCGGCACACTGGTAGTCAGCCGACTGTTTTTGCTGCAACGGCAGAAGCGAAAACCGCTCAAGCTCTACGAATATGCCCTCTGGGTGGTGGTCGAGATTGTGGCCTTCACCCTGCTGCTGTCCACCGTCGCATTCTATATCAACGCCAACAAAGAGCTGAGTTTTCTCTCCATTCTCTGGCGAGCACTATTGGACATCATTACCGTATTGCTGATACCCTATATCATCAGCATTCTCGTCTTCCTTCTAAGAGAAAAACAACAGGAGATAGCCGCCCTAAACGCCATGGTGCTAGAACAAAAGGTCGAAGTGTCAACACCCGACGAAATGATGAACTTCTACGACAAGGGGGGACGACTGGCCTTTGCCACCAAAAAGAAGAATGTGCTTTATGTTGAAGCATCCGACAACTACACCAACATCCACTACGTGAATGAGGGAAAGGAAGACTGCTTCATCCTCCACAGCTCCATGAAACAGGTCGAGCAGAACTATGCCAAACAGGGCATGTTGCGATGCCACAGAGGATATTTGGTCAACATAGAGAACGTAAAACTACTGCGAAAAGAGAAGGATGGCCTCGCCATAGAATTGGCCCAGAGCGAAAAAATCATCCCAGTGTCAAAGACCTATGTTGAAAAGGTGGCCCACTGCTTTGCTAGTGCAGCCCCTGCCACCAAGTCGGCCTAAGATTCATCTAGCAAACGTTGAATACTACTTCGAACCTAAACAGGGCAGCTACCAACCCATTATACCCTAGAAATCGTCGTCCTCTTGAGGGACTAGGGTATTGTAGAGTTTATAGAGTTCGGCGATGACGTTCTTCTGAGAGAACTTCTCGCGCTGGATGCGACCTTTCTCAACGAGTTGCTCTCGCAGCTTGGGGTCCTCTATAATGCTCTTGAGATTCATGGCTATAATGGAGGGGCGGTCCGGCGGGCAATAGAGGGCTGCGTCGCCGCCAGCCTCAGGCATAGAGGATATATTAGAAGTGACAACTGGGGTGTCACAGCACATGGATTCGAGAACCGGTATGCCAAAGCCTTCGTAATGGGACATATAGGCAGAGGCAATGGCACAGGCGTAGAGCGCGGGGAAGTCCTCAAAATCGGCATTGGTGATGGCGTGTATGCGGGACTCGAGTTTCAACCCCTTGGCTTCGTTCATAATGTCACTGAAGTAGCGGCCACGGTGACGGCCCACAATGACCAGATGGATATCACTCGGCAGCTGTGCTAGTGCCTTGACCACAGAGATTTGGTTTTTGCGTTCCTCAACGGTACCCACACATATAATGTACTTCTCAGGCAGTTTATAGTCCTTGCGTACACGGGCCTTGTCCCCCTCGCTGACAGGCTGCCAAAAGATAGGGTCACATGACTGATAAATGACATGTATTTTAGAGGCGGGCACATGCAAATACTTGATGATGTCACGTTTGGTGGACTTGCTGATGGCCACGATGGCATCAGCCGACTGGCAGGAGTGGCGCTGTTTGATGCGGTGGGCTATGCGGTCGAAGAGTTTGTAATAGTGGGGGTAGCGCCAGACAATGAGGTCATGAATGGTGACCACTCGTTTGATGGAATGGGGAATACCGTGCGGCAACTCGTGACTGAGGCCGTGGAAAATGTCCACATTGTCGGTCTTCAAATGCATGGCCAAACCATAGCTGCGCCAAAGGTTAGGGAAATGACGGTCAAAACCCGATGGCTGGCGAGTAGAGATATTGGCATAGCTGGTAAAATAGTTACTATATTCACCCGTCATGTCGGGAGAATAAAGGACAGAACGTACCTCTTGGTGCTCATGCGCCAATCCGCATATAAGCATACGGCTGTAGTTGCCTAAACCCGTGTTGTTCTTAAACGCTCGTTTTGCTTCAAAGCCAATTATCATTACATTCCTTTTTTTCAATTTGCAAAAATACAAAAAAAAAACGTATCTTTGCATTTTCAAACAAAAATAAAGTTTTTTTAATACAGAATTAATTATACAATGGATAGCATATCAGCCGTTATCATCACCCACAACGAAGCGCGCAACATCGGCCGCTGCATAGCCTCTTTGCGGGATATTGCCGACGAAGTGGTGGTTGTCGACTCAGGCTCCACCGACGAAACTGAGACTATTTGTTTGAAAATGGGGGCCAAATTCCATAAGCACGACTGGGAAGGCTATTCCGGACAAAAAAACTATGCCAATACCCTAGCATCTGGCCCCTGGATTCTTTCCCTCGATGCCGACGAGGCTCTCTCCGACCCTCTCCGCCAATCGCTTCTCGCACTCAAAACCACCTCACCACACCCGGACACCGTATTCAGCTTCAACCGCTTGACCAACTTTTGTGGCAGTTGGATACGTCACTGTGGATGGTACCCAGATGAAAAAATACGCCTGTGGCATCAAGGATGTTGCCATTGGAGCGGACTAGTGCACGAAGAGCTTCAATTCAACCGTCCGATACAGAAAAAACGACTTTCGGGACAACTGCTGCACTACAGCTACTACAGCGTTGAGGAACTGGCCGCCAGACAAGTGAAATATGCCTCAATGGCCGCCCAAAAGGCCCACCAACAGGGCAAAAAGAGCCCCTTCGGTGCCCTTTGGCTGAAACCCATGTGGACCTTTGTACGAAACTATCTCTTCAAAGGGGGAATCATGGACGGAAAGGCAGGCTTCATCGTCTGCCGCATGACTGCATTCTACACCCTAGTGAAATACACCCGCCTAAGAGAACTGACAAAAGAAAAAACCGAGCAATCGGGCTATTCAAAATAATAAGAACTCCCATATAACTCAGATAATACAGATAACTCAGACAACTCCAACAATAAAAAACACCAACATTATGCCAGAAATAAAAGCAAGCAACAAAGACCTCTTCGCCCAATACACCTTAGAGCAAAAGCAGCAACTATACGAGGCAGCTGCCGAGCTATTCAGCGACAACAAAAGACAACTCTTCGACCGCCTGGTACAAAACCGCACACGACATATCTGCGTAGTGCTGGAAGACATATTTCAGTCGCACAACGCCAGTGCCGTCCTGCGCAGCTGCGACTGCTTCGGCGTTCAAGATGTACACGTCATCGAAGACCGCAACCGCTACGCTCCCAACTCCGACGTCTCCATGGGGTCAGACAAATGGGTAGACTACTACAAGCACCCCGACATACTCCAGACCTACGACCACCTGCATCGTCAGGGCTACCGAATCATAGCCACACTGCCACACGAGAACGACACCCTAATCACCGATCTTGACATCAGCCAACCCACCGCCCTCGTATTTGGCACCGAACTCACCGGGCTCACCCAAGAGGCCATCGACCACGCCGACGGTTATGTCAAAGTACCCATGTACGGTTTCACCGAAAGCTTCAACATTTCCGTATGTGCAGCCCTATCACTCTTCTGCCTGACTGAGAAAATGCGAGCCGACCCATCCATCCACTGGCAGCTAAGCGACGACGAGCAAGCCACCCTCAAGCTCTACTGGTGCATGCAGGTCATCCGCGACGGCCGGCACGTCATGGAACATGTGGCACAGCGCCTTTTTAGCACCGACCCAAAGAATTATTTGGCAGAATAAATTATTTTTTGTATTTTTGTTGATTAAATAAAGAATAATAAAAACACATTAAATTACTTAATATGAAAAAGATACTCATACTCGCAGCACTCATTATCATGAGTCAGACAGCCTTGTTTGCCCAAAAGGAGAAAACGGTCAAAGAAGCCGATGTTCCCGTCCGCTACGTAAAAGACCTCCAAAATCAAGCCAAGGATGCACAGAACATAGTGTGGACCATGACCGATGACAGCAGTGCCTACACAGCTACTTTCACCAACACCGACGGCGACAAACAGGCCATCCGCTTCACCGCAAAGAGCACCGAAACTCGCTACTTCATCGAGGACAAATACATCCCCCACGCCATCAAGGACACCGTTGCCCACCAGTTCCCGAAACATAAAATCAGCACCGTCTACATCCGCAACCTCAAAGGCAAAATGACCTACCAGTGCCGCATCTATCAGCCCAAAGGCTTCCTCTTCTGGAAGAAAGAAGGCAACGTGAAAGTCCTCTCCTTTGAGACTGACAGCAAGATGATAGAGGTCCTTGACGAAAAATAACGCACTGCTGGTGTAATACCAATCGCGCGCCTAAACAACAAAAAAAAAGCCAAATGCCCATTTTAACATCTGTTGGAATGGGCATTTGGCTTTTTCTTCCACACAACCATAACCAAGGCTTCTAAAATGCAAACACAGCATAGCATTATTAGCCAGAAGAACGCCTTTGTCGCCACTGATAATCCTCCCAAGAAAAAATCCAAAACAAATAAAGTTCTGAGGCTTGACAGGCAAGAATTGGCTTAAGGTATCCATACCGAAAAAAGGGCGGCAACAATTTGGAATAGTGACACACTGAATTCCCAAATGGCTGCCGCCCAACACAACGTTTCGTATATTCTTACTGAATATTGAGGAGATAGTAGTTTTTCTTGCCTTTTTGGATGAGAATGCTGCCACAAGAGAGGATGTCGGCAGGTGTGAGACGGCAGTCTTCTCCCACTTTGGCTTTATTGACAGAAATGGAGTTCTGCTTGAGTTCGCGACGGATTTCGCCCTTGGAGGCGAACATGCCCACTTCGGCGGCCAGATCGATGAGGGCGACACCATCGTCGAGCCGGCTGCGTTCAACGGTGAATTGGGGCACGCCATCAAAGACGGAGAGCATGGTGTCACGGTCGAGACTGTTGAGCTGCTCGGTGGTGCCTTTGCCAAAGAGCAGTTCGGAGGCAGAAAGAGCCACCTGGTAGTCTTTCTCGGAATGGACACGGCAGGTGAGGTCTTTGGCCAGGGCTCGCTGCAGGATACGACGTTCGGGAGCCTGGGCATGCTGACGTTCGAGGTCGGCTATCTCTTCCTGGCTGAAGAGGGTGAAGATGCGGATGTAGCGGGCCGTGTCAACATCGGAACAATTGAGCCAGAACTGGTAGAATTTGTAAGGGCTAGTCTTGGCGGGATCGAGCCATACGTTGCCGCCCTCAGTCTTGCCAAATTTAGTGCCGTCGGCCTTAGTGATGAGGGGGCAGGTGAGTGCATAGGCCTCGCCACCTTCCATGCGGCGGATGAGTTCGGTGCCAGTGGTGATGTTGCCCCACTGGTCGGAACCACCCATCTGCAGACGGCAGCCTTTGGTACGGTAGAGAGTGAGGTAATCGTAGGCCTGAAGGAGTTGGTAGCTGAACTCGGTGAAGGAAAGGCCGGTTTCGAGGCGTTTCTTGACAGAGTCTTTTGTCATCATGTAGTTGACGGTGATATGCTTGCCCACGTCGCGGATGAAGTCGAGGAAGAGGTAGTCTTTCATCCAATCGTAGTTGTTGACTATTTCGGCACCATTAGTGGGGTTGTCAAAGTCAAGAAACTTGGAGAGCTGTTTGCGGATGCACTCGACATTGTGGTTGACTTCTTCGGGGGTGAGAAGTTTGCGTTCCTGGGCTTTGAAAGAGGGGTCGCCTATCATGCCGGTGGCTCCACCAACAAGAGCCAAGGGTCTGTGGCCAGCCATCTGGAGGTGCTTGAGTAGCATGATGCTGACAAGGTGGCCAATATGTAGCGAATCGGCCGTGGGGTCGATGCCCACATAGGCGGTTGTGACTTCTTTGGAGAGCTGCTCCTCAGTGCCTGGCATGATGTCGTGTATCATGCCACGCCACTTGAGTTCCTGAACGAGATTTTTATTCATCGATGAATTGGTATTAATATTAACTATATGAATAAATCCTTTATTATATATAAAAAAGAGGTACTGTGTTTGTTGGACCAGTACCTCTTTCGTTATCTAATTATCATTATCTTACGACCAACTTAGAGGTAGCTTTCTGTCCTCCAACGATGACGTTGACCAGATACATACCATGACGGAGGTTCTGGCAGTTGATGGCATGGGTATGGATGCCCTCAGCGAGACGGCCAAGGTTCTCGGTGTAGGCCACCTTGCCGGAGAGGTCATATACCTTCACCACTACATTGCCAGCATTGGCCACGGTGAGTTCAAGGGTAGCTTGGTCAACAGCGGGGTTGGGATAGACACGGACCTGATTGTCGCCATTGGAGACAAGCGTGGGGATGTCCTCGAAAACCTCACGGGGAAGGATTTCGTTGGTATGGTCAACCACGTAGCTGGAGTCCATAAAGATGCCACGGCCGTAGGTGCCAAAGTACATGGCATAGGCCCACTTGGTCTTGGGGAAGTAGTACTGCTCCTCAGAAACGCCGTCGTGGCCCACATAGGAAATCATAGGATAGTTGCAAGTAACCTGGTACATAGAGGTGACGGGGACGCCCTTGAAGGAACCATAGGTCTGCCATGAGGGGTTGTTGACACTGGAGGCCTTGAAAACGCCGTCTTCGGTACCAACATAGACTTCACCAGTGGTGTATTCAATCATTGCACTATAGGCAGGGATTGCGGTGGGCAGCGGAATGTTGGAGATTGTGTAGTTGTCGCCAGAGACATGGTTGATGTAAACCACATTGGGGGCATCGTTGCCATAGCCGTCAAAGGTGAGGATGACAGCATCCTTGCCAAGACGAGGATCGACATTGATGGAGGAAATGCGACGGTTGAAGAAGATGCTGGTGTCGGAGGCCATGAGGGTATCAGTAGTGGTAATGCGGGTGTTGATCTTATAGTTGAGCTGGTCACGGATTTCGTGGACGGCAGCATTGTAGTCGGCACTATTGAAACCATGGACACGGACAACGGCGGAACGACCGGCCTTCTTGTCTTCAATGACGATGATGGCACAGTCGCCATTCTGGGACATGGCCACATAACGGACTGCCATGTTGGGGTTGGTGGTTCCGTTGATGCCATAGATGTGGCTCCAGAAACGGGTGTCGTTGTCACCGTCGAAGGTGTGGCGGAAATCGGTGGGGAACCAGCAGTAGGAGACGTTGGTGTTGTTGGGCATGTCGTTCTCAACAGTGACAGCCAGCATACGGCTCAGATAAGGCAGCGAGACCGTATGACGGATTTCGTTACCAACAGTGAAGTTGTGGTCGAAGACGTGCCAGAAAGGATAGGAAGCATGAGAGGGGTCGAGGACCATCATGGAGTCGCCACGATGAATCTGGAAACGAGTGCCCATGAAGTTGTTGGAGGGGTTGGCGAGGTCGAGAGTCTCACCGTTGCGCTTGACAAAGCTAAGGGTGTCGATGATGAAAGTGATGCTGTCGTTGGAGAGGGTGTTGTGGTCGGTTTCCCAAAGATAGATTTGGCCGATGGCAGGGCCGCCTTGAATGAGGTCGGACATGAAGTCTTGGTCGGAAGTCCAGGTTTGGGTATTGGTGTAGTTGTTGAAGTCGGCATAGGCACGACCGACAGCGCCATTAGCAGAAGAGACGAAAATGGTGCGACGGGAATAAGGTGCATACTGAGTGAAACGCGAGGCAGCCACCTGACCACCGTTGGCACGCCAGAGGATGTTGGCCATATGGTTCATGTTGGAGCCAGTGCCATCATACCAGGTGGAGTCGTTTGCACCACCGTTGTGCTCAACGCGAGCTTCGATGAAGGGGCAGGCATTGGCATTGGCACCGCTGATGATGGAACCATCGGGGCAGACGGCAAGACCGTTAATCTGCACGTTGTTCATGCCGCGGTTGAGGTTATGGAACCTGGTCATTGCCTGAGGCCAGCCCGTAGCGTTGTAGCCATTGGAATAGTAAACACCGCCGTCGGTAACAATATAATATTCCTCAAACATGACATTGTGGTCGTTGTCCCAACGGGTGACAGGAACAATCTGATGAATGCCCGAGTGGACGAAGGTGCTATTAGAAAAGACAGAGGACATGTAGTCACCGTTGTTAATCAGGTATTCGTTGGAAGAGGATACTGTCCACTGGAAGGGGGAGTTCTCGACATAACCTTTACCAACCCAAAGGTCGGCACCGCCAAGATAGATCTTGTTAGGATCGGTGGGGCTGACGGTGAGGGCACCGCAAGTGACATCGGTAGCAATACTAGAGTTAAAGGGAGTGACTGTTGAGGAGGAGAGAAGAACCCAGCTGTTGGTGTTGCGAGTCTGATAGAGACCGGTCATGAGGCCATTGGAACCGCTAACCATAGCATAGAGATAGCTCTCATCGGAGGGAGCGATAGCCAAAGTGATGTAGGCGGCATTTTCGAAACCACTGCAGCTGCCGGTGATGTTGACAGGCTCGGAGGCGTTGATGACGTCGCTAATCTTATAAAGGTTGCCACCCTGAGCAAAGAAAGCGCGGTTGAACTGTTTGGAAAGGACAATATTGGAAACATTGCCGGAAATCACTTTGGTGGGAGCACTGTTGAGGTCACTCAACTGGGTGATATTCCAACGGAAAAGGCCCTTAGGCGTGGCCACGAAGAGGAAGGTGGTGCCCTGGAGGGTCATGGCGGCCATGTCGTTGACAGAAGCAAAATCGGCTTCGAGGTTGAGACCGGGGTTGGTGTTGGCGATGCGAGTGAAGGAAGCATCCTCGGTATTAAAAAGGAAGAGACCACGACCGAGAGCAGCCAGTTTGTTCACCTTGTTGCCCTTGCCATAATAGCTCTCACCCGTGCCAATGAGGATAGTGTTGTCGTCAAGTTTGAGCATCTGGCTGATGGGGAGAGTGATTTCCTCACCATCAAGATAGCAGGGGACATATTGCCAAATGGCTTGTGCGTCGTCGGAACGTGAGTAAAGACCACCGGTGGCTGCACCTGCATAGAGAGTAACATCGGTGCCAGAGACACCGCCGAAGACGACAAGGGAAGTAACACGGCCACCAATATTGTCGGGACCGATTTCAACTAGTTTGTTGTTTTGGTAATTTGCTTTTTGGGCGGTAGCAGTGCCAACAAAGCACATGGCAAGGCCCACAAACAAGCCGAGAAGTACTTTTCTACTTTTCATAAGATATTAATATTTAATTAGATATTTAATTTTCATTTACATATTTTAATTAGCAAAGATACGCTTTTTTTTTGTAATTACGCTTTTTGGTCATAAAAAAAGAAAAAAAATAATAATTTGGCAATAAAGAAAAAATCGTTGCGTTATAGAAAGCAAAAAACATACGCAAAAGTAATAAAACTAAAACATTATTTTTTAATAATATGGAAGAACAGCATTTCAACATTCAAGAACTGAATGCCCGCATTGAGAGAGAGAGCGCCTTTGTGGACGCCCTGACCATGGAACTGAGAAAGAACATCGTGGGACAGAAGCACATGATTGAGAGTTTGATGATAGGCCTTTTGAGCAACGGCCATATCCTGTTGGAAGGTGTGCCTGGTCTGGCCAAAACTCTAACCATCACCTCTCTGGCCAACGCAATCGATGCCAAGTTCAGCCGCATACAGTTCACGCCCGACTTGCTGCCTGCCGACCTTTTGGGCACAATGATATATAGCCAGAAAAGCGAGACCTTCAACGTCAAAAAGGGTCCCATCTTTTCCAACTTCATTTTGGCCGACGAGATAAACCGTGCACCCGCCAAGGTGCAGAGCGCCTTGCTGGAAGCCATGCAGGAACGGCAGGTGACCATTGGCGAGACCACCTACAAGCTGGAAGAGCCTTTCCTGGTAATGGCCACTCAGAATCCCATTGAGCAGGAAGGCACCTACCCCCTGCCCGAGGCTCAGGTGGACCGCTTTATGCTGAAAGTGGTCATCAGTTATCCTCAGAAGGAGGAAGAGCGACAGATTTTGCACCAGTCAATGGCAGGCGGTTTCAACAAGCAGCAGCCCATACTAAAGCCTGCCGACATACTCAAGGCCCGCGACATTGTGCGCGAAGTATACATGGACGAGAAGATTGAGAACTATATCACGGACATTATCTTTGCCACCCGCTTCCCCGAGCAGTACCAATTGGAAAAACTGAAAGGTCTCATCAGCTACGGAGCCTCCCCCCGTGGCAGCATCAATCTGGCCCTGGCCTCCAAGGCCTACGCCTTTATGCGCCGCAGAGGCTATGTCATTCCCGAAGATGTCCGTGCCATTGCCATGGATGTGCTCCGTCACCGCATCGGCCTCACCTACGAAGCCGAGGCCGAAAACATCACCAGCGAGGAGGTGGTCAACGAAATCCTCAACCGTGTGGACGTTCCCTAATGGGGAATGAGAGGACTCAATTAGGAGACTGACCATGGAACAGCAAAACAACGAAATCTTAAAGAAAGTCCGCAAGATAGAAATCAAGGCGAAGGGACTTTCGCGTCAGCTTTTCTCGGGCGAATACCACAGCGCTTTCAAAGGTCGCGGTATGGCCTTTAGCGAAGTGCGTGAATATCAGTATGGCGACGATGTGCGCAACATTGACTGGAATGTCACTGCCCGCCTCAATCACCCCTATGTGAAGGTCTTTGAAGAGGAACGCGAACTCACCGTAATGCTTCTGGTTGACGTCAGCGGCTCCAACCGTTTCGGCACCCATCACCAGTTCAAAGAAGAACTGGTGGCAGAAGTGGCCGCTACGCTGGCCTTCAGTGCCATACAGAACAACGACAAGGTGGGGGTGATACTTTTCAGCGATAAGATTGAAAAATTCATCCCACCCAAGAAAGGCAGCAGCCACATTCTGCGCATCATCCGCGAGCTCATCACATTCCGCCCCTCCAGCAACGGCACCGATTTGGCCGAAGGGCTTCGCTACTTCACCAACGTCATCAAGAAGCGCTGCACCGCTTTCTTGCTGAGCGACTTCTACGACGACGGCTACTCCGACGCCCTCAAGATTGCCTCCCACAAGCACGACCTCATCTCTATCCGCATAGCCGATGAAAAAGAGGCACACTTGCCCGACCTCGGCCTCACGAAGTTCTACGACCCCGAGACAGCTGAGACCATTTGGATTGACACTGCCGACCCCGCCATCCGCCAGGCCTTTGCCAACCGCTATATCGCACACGTTTCACATTTGGACGAAACCCTGAAGAAATACGGCATTGACAACACCGTCCTTTACACGGGCGAAGACTATGTCAAGGAACTCAAAAAACTTTTCGACCGCCGTAGTGCCTGATGGACAAAACTAAGCATTAATTATGAAACGATATTTTATAGCAATACTCTTCCTGCTGACTGGACTTGCCGCCCAGGCGCAAGACTCTATTGTACCCACCCCACAGCCACAATACAAGTTTAAACTCGACAGCACCTCTTTCCTTATCGGTGACCAAGCCGAACTTGTCATCCAATCCAACGCTGTACCCCCCTCACTTGAAGACCTCTCCAACAACGACATTATAGCAGTCAGGCAATGGATTGATTCCGTCGACGGATCGCTCCACACGGCCATCACCAGCTTTGAAGAGGGCGAGCACTGGTACCACATAGGAGCCGACTCGATTCTGTTGACAGTGCGAGACGTGGTCGGAGTGGACACCACCTCCAGCAACATCAAGGACATAGCCGGCATATTGCGGCAGCCCTACACCTTTGGCGAGATTGCCAAAGTGGTGGGTATCATCCTAGGCATACTCGCACTCATTGCCGCCGCCGTATTTGTCTTCCTTCGCATAAAGAATCACAAGCCCATCATCGCCCTCCCGCAAGAGCCTCCGTTACCGCCCGACACCCGCGCACTCAACGCACTTGAAAGCCTAAGGCAGCAGCAGTTGTGGCAGCAAGGAAAGGTGAAGGAATACCACACTCAGCTAACCGACATACTTCGTAACTACTTAGAGGAGACCTATGGCATCCAATCGACCGAGATGACCACCGACCAAACACTTGAAGCCTTCCGCAGCTCCATCGCCTTTAAAGAAGATGCCTACGCCCAACTGCGTCAAATTCTACAAACCGCCGACATGGTCAAATTTGCCAAATCGGAGCCCCTCCCCTATCAGCACGACCTCTCCATGTCGCAGGCGGTGGATTTCGTCAAAACCATCGCACCCAAAACTGCCTCCACCGAGGATTCCTCCCCAAGCGGCACAGACCCACTAAAACCCACTCAAGAACAATGAACCACATCACTTTTGCCCACCCATACCTGCTCCTGCTGCTTCTCATCATACCACTGATGGTGGCATGGTATATCTTCCGCTACCGCAAGCAGAAACCGGCCCTTCAGTTTTCCAATATTGCATTCTTCAAAGGCATCCGCAAGACTTTCAGGCAACGCACCTACCCCTTGCTTTTCGCCCTTCGCATGGTGACTGTGGGAGCACTTATCATAGCCCTGGCACGGCCCCAAACCATGCTCAGCCGCCAAGAGATGAAAGTTGAAGGCATCGACATAGTGCTGGCCATGGATGTCAGTGGCAGCATGCTGGCCGAAGACTTCAAGCCCAACCGTCTCGAAGCCGCCAAGAAGGTGGCCTCAGACTTTATCGAAGGGCGCAAAAACGACCGCATGGGACTGGTGGTTTTCTCTGGCGAAGCCTTCACTCAGGTGCCTCTCACCATTGACCACCCCGTGTTGCTCAATCAGCTCAAAGATGTCAAAAGCGGCATGATTAAGGACGGCACCGCCCTGGGCGACGGATTGGCAACTGCCATCAACCGCATCAAAGACAGCGAGGCCAAGAGCAAGGTCATTATCTTGCTTACCGACGGCATCAACAACCAAGGAGCCGTTGACCCGCAGAGTGCTGCCGAGATTGCCGCCCTCTACAACATACGGCTTTACACCATCGGCTGCGGCACCCAAGGCATGGCCCCCTATCCTTTCCGCGACCAATTTGGCCGAGTCCATTACCAGAATGTGCCCGTAGAGCTGGACGAACGTCTGCTCACCCAAATGGCCGAGTCCACTAATGAAGGCCAGTATTTCCGTGCCACCAACAAAAAATCGCTCGAAAACATTTTCAAACAGATCGACGAGATGGAAAAGAGCAAAATCGATGTCACCAAATATGCCCAAACCAAGGACCAATATCTTGGATGGCTCATACTGGCAGGCCTAGCACTCCTCTCGGAAATCCTCTTAGGTCTCTTCTACTATCGCTCCACCCCCTGATAAAACAACCGCTGACAACTAAGAAAAAACAACACAATGATTCATTTCGAACATCCCGCAATACTCTGGTTCTTACTCCTCATTCCCATCGGAGTGGGCGTGTGGATATGGCTACAGTACCGCAATAAGAAACGGCTTGAACAATTTGCCGACCGCAACATGTTCGGCCGCCTTATTCCCGATGCTTCCCCATGGCGTCCGTCCACAAAATATGGACTCATCATGTTGGGGGCCGCCTTTCTTATCATAGCCCTCGCCAATCCCCAAGAAGGCAGCAAGATGGTCAAAGGCGAACGGCTCGGCAGCGACATAGCCATCTGCCTTGACGTTTCCAACAGCATGATGGCCGAAGACATCCAGCCCAACCGTCTCGAACGCAGCAAACGCATTGTCAATAATCTGCTCAGTGCCCTCGGAAGCGACCGCATCTCGCTGGTTGTCTTTGCCGGAAGCAGCTATGTGCAGATGCCGCTCACCAGCGACTACAGTGCCGTAAAACTATTTCTCGACCAAATCGACTGCTCACTCATAGGAGCCCAAGGCACCGCCATCGGCGATGCCATAGGGAAAGCCATGCAGTCCTTTGGCTACGACGACCCCGACCGCGAATGGGTGAAGAAGCAAGGCCGTGCCATCATCGTCATATCCGACGGCGAGAACTTTGAGGACGATGCCGTAGCCGCTGCCCGTGAGGCCGCATCAGAAGGGGTGCGTGTTTGCACCATCGGCATGGGCCTCACCTCTGGCACTCCCATCCCCGAATATCGCGGTAACCAGCGTGTAGGCTATAAGCGTGACCGCGACGGCAACACCGTCACCACCCATCTTGACGAGGCCACCCTCACCGCCATTGCCAATGCTGGCAAAGGCATATATGTCCGCGCCAACAACAACTCCAATGTCGAAGAAATTGTCAAGATGATTGAAGGCATGGAAAAAGACACCTATGGTGAAGCCATGTTCAGCGAGTACGAAAGCCGCTACCAGTATCCCTTGGTGGCAGCCCTCGTCTGCCTACTGGCCGAATTGTTCATTTTCGAACGTCGCAACAAGAAAGTCAACCTCGACAAAATACTGATTCAAAAAGATGAAAAGTAAACATATCCTATACCCAACACTGCTTCTCCTCTGCCTCTCTTTTACCCAGATAGCTGCCGCCCAAAGCAGCACCGCCCGCAAAGAGACACGCCGTGGCAACAAAGAGTATAAGCAGGAACATTTCGACAAGGCCGAAGTCAACTACCGCCGCGCCCTCCACGACGACAGCACCGCCTACCGCGCCCACTACAACCTCGGCAACACCCTCTATCGGCAAAAGAAATACGACGAGGCCGCTAGTCACTACAACAAAGCCCTCGACACCCCCGACCTCAACGACAAGACGCGCAGCAAAATACTCCACAACCGTGGCAACTGCAACCTCAAGAACGGCCTCGGCAAAGACAACCGTGCCGAAGGCATACAGCAGTTCCAGCAAGCCGTCAACGACTACCAAGAAGCCCTCAAGTTGGACCCTAAAAACAACGACACCCGCTACAACCTCTCCTACGCCAAGAAACTGCTCCAACAAGCCCAGCAGCAACAGCAGCAGCAAGGCGGTGGCCAAGACCAGAACAAAGACCAAAACAAAGACAACAAGGACCAGCAGGGCAACAACGGCCAAAACCAGCAGAAAGACCAGCAAGGCCAGAACGATCAACAAAAACAACAGAACCAACAAGACCAACAGAACCAGCAGAACCAACCCCAAAACAAGAAAGACCGCGAGCAACAGAAACGTCAGCAGAAACAGCAACAACAGAAAAAACAAGATGCCGAACGACTGCTCGAAGCCGTGAAAAACAACGAAAAGAACACCATGAAGGAGAACGCCAAGCGAGTCGAGGCGGCCACTTCCAACAAGATAGAAAAAGACTGGTAACAGACGACTGAATTATGAAAAGGCACGTACATTTATTATTATTCCTACTATTGACACTCTCTGCCACGGCCCAAGAGCTCACCGTTAGGGCTCCCGGCCGAGTCGATTTGGGACGGCGGTTCGAAGTCCGCTACGAGGTCAACGACCGCGCCTCCGACTTCCGTGGTCCCTCATTCAAAGGGCTCTCGGTTCTCTCGGGTCCCATGACCTCGCAGAGCACCAGCATGTCCATCATCAACGGCAAGACCAGCCGTTCCGTCACCTTTGGCTTCACCTATATTCTTCAGGCCGATGTCGAAGGCACCTTCAATATCGGTGGAGCCAGCTGCACCGTCGACGGCAAGAAAGTCACCTGTCCAGGCTTCACCATCACCGTCGAAAAAGGCAACCAGCAAGCCCAGCCACAGCAGCAAGGGGGCTACGGCTACTCTCGCCAACCCCATCAGGCGGCCGCACAACCTGCTCCCTCTGGCAACATCGACAGCAAACAACTTTTTGCCCGCGCCAGCCTCAGCAAAAATAATCCCTACCAAGGCGAGCAGGTCATCATCACCTACAAGATCTACACCCAAGTCTCCCTCAGCCAATACCAGATTGACAAACTCCCCGGCAACAAAGGCTTTTGGAGCGAAGACCTCACCAAGGACGGCAGTGTCCGGCAGTACAACGAGACCGTCAACGGGCGCAACTACCAAGTGGCCGAAATACGCCGTGGTGCCCTTTTTGCACAAGAGAGCGGCAAACTCACCATCGAGCCCCTCAACCTTGACGTCCTAGCCATCGTCCAGCGTCAACGCCGCAGCACCGGTTCCATCTGGGACCTCTTCGACGACCCCTTCTTCAACCCCACCCAAGCCGTCGAGAAACACCTCAGCACCAACAGCCTCAATGTCAATGTACGTCCCCTTCCCGGCGGTGCTCCGACGGGTTTCAATGGAGCCGTTGGCAACTTCACCGCTAAAGGAGAAGCCGACACACGTGAAGTCCGTGCCAACGAAGCCATCACCTACCGCCTCACTATCAGCGGCAGCGGCAACCTCATGCTCATTGACGCCCCCGACATCCAATTCCCCAAAGTCTTCGAAGTCTACGACCCCCAAATCAACGACCACATCAACCGCAGCCAAAACGGCATCAGCGGCAGCCGCACCTTCGAGTGGATTCTCATCCCGCGGAGCCAAGGCGACTATGAAATACCCGCATTCGATTTCGCCTACTTCGACCCCGCCTCCGGCCGCTATGTTACCAAACATGTCGACGCCATCCCTGTCCACATCAACAAAGGCGACCCTAACTCCATGAAGAACGTCACCACCAATAAGAGCAACGTCAAGCTGCTCAACAGCGACATCAACTACATCCAGACCGGCACTCCCCATTTCCAGCCCCGCGAGGAGCAGTCGGGCATCGAATGGTGGTTCTGGACCCTTCTGGGGCTCATCCTTGCCGGTGCCACCACGGCCATCTTCATGGGTCGCAAATACCAACTACGCCAGCAGGACGTGGCCGGAGTGCGCCTGCGCCGTGCCACCAAAGAAGCCCGCAAACGACTCAAGAAAGCCGCCGTCCACCTCTATTCCGGCGACGACAACAGCTTCTACGAAGAAATTTACAAAGCCATCTGGGGCTGTCTGGCCGACAAATACAATATCCAGCTCTCCCGCCTCAGCAGTGACACCGTCCTGGATTGCCTACGCGAGAAGTCTGTTCCCGAACCTCAGCAACAGCGCATCATGAAAACCCTGCAGGATGTAGATTTTGCACGCTTTGCCCCAGGCGATGCCGCCACCAAGAAACAACAAATCTACGATGAAGCCCTAGAGATGATTGTAATGATTTAATCCCCCGCAACAATGAAAAAGATAATCGCCATATTCGTCATTCTACTCTCCGTCAACCTCTCTGCCCAAACGCCCCAAGAGCTCATGCAGAAAGGCAACGACGCCTACGGCAAGTCCGACTTCGTCGCAGCCGCCAACGCCTACAACGCCATCCTCGACGCTGGTTATGCCTCAGCCGACCTATACTATAACCTAGGCAATGCCTACTATCGCCAAGAGGAATACGGCCTGGCCATTCTCAACTACGAGCGGGCCCTGCGCCTGAAGCCCAACTTTCGCGATGCCCGCCAGAACCTCCAGTTGGCCAACAGTAAGACCGAGGACGAAATCTCCGTCCTCCCCGAAATATTCATCGTCCGGTGGGCCCGTGCCCTCACTTCTGCCTTCAGCCCAACGGGTTGGAGGGTGATTTTGCTTTTGCTGCTTGCCGTCATGGCAGCACTGGTCGCGGTCCTCATCCTTAGCCGCGACTACCTCTGGCGCAAGCGGTCGCTCATTGCCATCCTTGTCGTGGCGTTGTTCACCATCATTGCCTTGGCCTGTGCCATTGCCTCCGGCATTAGGGCCGACCGTCACAATCAGGCCATTGTCACTGCTCCCATGATAGTAGTCAAAAGCTCGCCCGAAAACAACAGCGTCGACAAACTCATCCTCCACGAAGGCACCAAAGTAGCCATCGACGAAACCCTTGGCGACTGGCACAAAATCCACATCGCCGACGGCAACACCGGATGGATTTCAACCAACGAAGTGACCATCATTTAAAAAAAATTTGCCCTCCTTTGCAGCAAAATGCCCTCTTTTTTTGTCTATATGGTAAAAGAGTATCACCATGAAAAATAAAAAACAACTAATCATCCTCACCCTCCTCCTCACACTGCTGCCCGCTCTCAGGGCCCAAGAGGAGAAAGTGGAGTATGTCGACGACGAGTCATGCGGCTGTGAGTTGGTCTTTATCGACGGCATCCAAACCACTCAGGACGGCGACCTCTTCGGCTTCAAGCGCGAAGACGGCACCGTCATCGTCCCCAACAAATTCATGTTCGTCGACCGCTTCCACGGCGACTACTGCAAAGTCTACATGGACTATGGCCGCTGCGGACTCATCAATCGCAACGGTGACCAGATAGTCCCTTGCCAATTCGATGACGTTTACTACCCCACCGACGGCATGATACTAGTCATGAAAGACAGCATCTACGGCTATTACGACACCCTTGGCACCCTCCGCATACCCATACGCTATCGGGCTGCCTCCTCCTTCAACGAAGGCACAGCCGTCGTAGCTGTCGACATCGACAGCACGCTGGTCTCATATGGTTTCATTGACCATGACGGCAAAATGGTAATAGAGCCTCGGTTCCAATATGCCTTTCCCTTCAACGAAGGTGTTGCCGTCGTCAAGAATTACGACCGCTATGGCATGATAGACCGCCAAGGCAAAGAAGTCTTCCCCATCAAGTTTGAAATCCTCACCTCCATGTTCGAGGGGCTCCTCTTTGCAGGCGACGACGAAGGGTTGGCCATGTACAATAACAAGTTCAAGCAACTTACCCCGCCCATCTATACCGAACTCGTCGGCTTGACCGAAGGCCGCATCCTCGTGGCCCGCAACGGCAAGTATGGCTATCTCAACTCCAAAGGGAAAGAAGTCATTCCCTGCCAATACGACCAAGCCGGACTTTTTAAAGACCAACGTGCAGCCGTCACCCTTGACAACCACTGGGGCATTATAGACCCCGACGGAAAAATCATCCTTCCCATCCAATTCGACCACAGCGGCTATCGCTCCGAAGCCTACGTCTTCCACGACGGCATGGCCCTCGTGGAGAAAGATGGCAAATACGGCTACTGCAACCTTCTGGGCCAGTTGGTCGTATACCCCTGCTTCGAGAACGCCTACCAGTTTGGTGACGGCCTTGCCCCAGTCCAGATGGGGGCCTGGGGATACATAAACACCCATGGCGATTTCTACATCAACCCCGTCTTCGACTTGGCTTCCCCCTTCGAATGGGGACGAGCCGAAGTTATCTATAAAGGCGAAACCCATAAGATAAACACCGAAGGCCGCTGCGTCAAGAACTGCAAAAACGCCCCCAAGTCATGGAGAAAATAGCCACCCACCCCGGCACAGTCACCCAAGTGGCCTCTGGAACAGTCACCGTCCAAATGCGAGTTTCCAGTGCCTGCGCCACCTGCGAAGCCCATGCCAAATGCGGCTTTGCCGACTCTAAGGACAAAACCGTCGAGGTCCAAACCGCCGACTGGCAACGGTACAGCCCCGGCGACCACGTCACCGTGATCATCCAGAGCGGCAACGGTTTCAAAGCCGTCCTCATTGCCTACGTCATGCCCGGGCTCCTCCTACTGGGTTCCTTTGTCGCCTTCTACCTCATGCACCTCGGCGACGGCCTCACTGCCCTCCTGTCCCTCCTCGTCGTCGGCCTTTACGGCCTCATCCTCTACCTCCTGCGCGACAAACTACAAAAAAAGTTCACCTTCCGCCTAAAGCGTGAAGAATAATCAAGAAAAAAATCTGAATTCTGTTTTTTGAATGCTGAGTAGGGGTGCACCCCACTCAGCATTCTGCATTCTCTCGCTCACACAACCCACCCAAGTCCCTTGTGGTCGGCATAGACGGTCTCCATTTCTACGTATAGGCCATAAACATTGCTGTTCATAAAGAGAGACTTCAGCGTTGGGTCTTGTTCCACACGTTCTCTGCATCTCCTAATCAGCATTCTGAACATGACCAAATTGGGGTGATAGTAATTAGTCTCAGGACCCAACACCACACAGTCCCAGTCAATCAGCATCACTGCCGCATCCATCAGGCAGCAGAGGCTCTGCACATGCTTGTCCAACTCCCACAAACGGTCACTGAAATCCTCCTTAAGACCAGATTCGAGACGCAACATCTCAGCCCGTTGAGTCCACATGCGGTTGCCATAGCGGTCATAAATCTGGTCCAACTTGCGGTAATAATCCTCATTCAACTCCTTCAAGTGTTCAGAACTCAAGTGAATGCGGTCGCCATTGCTCCATGCCACCATTACGCCATTGCGTTTAATTCTTTTTCTACTCATAACTGATAAAATTTAAATTGAACAAATTCGCAACTTGCAGGTGCCTTTTTATGTCAAAAAACTCTCCGACGTAGGGGCATAAAAAGCCTCTTGTCGGATGCCTAAGGCACCCTAGAGTGTCAATTCGTTCACATCAATAAATTTTATGTCAGTTATTTAGCCCATAATGGTCATGTCTTTAATTCACCAGCAAAGATACGTAATATTTTATAATTCTCGGCAAATAATGTATAAATTTATTTTCACCTAAACGTCTATATCAGCTTTTTTGTGTAAATTTGTGGCCTCAATGCCATGCTAAGAATAAGCACAACACACTAGTTTATAACGCACAAAAAGATGATAAAAAACGATGCCATACGCGGAGAACTGCAGGCCCGACTGTCAATTGACGAAGTACGCTCACTGGCTGGGCGGGTGCCGACCGAAGTGTTGCTCGAAGCCCTGAACGATAGCGACAGCCGTGTGGCCCGCAATGCCGCTTGGGTGCTGACACACAAACCCAAAGGGGGCATATGCCTAATTCCGCAGGAACGCCTCATCAACCTCGCCCTCGCCACTCCCGACACCTCTCTCAGGAGGCTTGTGCTCAGCCTCATTGAGCGGCAGGGCATCGCGAAGGAAGCCATCCGCATCGACTTCCTTGACTTCTGCCTCCGCCACATGGTCATGCTCGAAGAGCCCACCGGGGTGCAGGCCCTCTGCATGAAACTGGCACACACCATGTGCAGTTTCTACCCCGAACTGGCACACGAATTTTCCGAAACACTCAACCTAATGCACGCCGAGCATTACAAACCCGGCGTGAAATACTTAATCAACAAACTCAACAAAGACCCACAACATGAATAGTACCTCACACAACAACTCCACCCTTTCCTCTCGTGGATTCAGTTTTGCCATCGTCATCGCCATCTACATTATCGCAGGATTGCTGTTCTTGCTTGTTTATCGGTGGCTGGACCGTGCATCTTTCACTCCCCTGCTCTCCCTATTTGTTGCCGATGTGGTGGCAACCATCTTCGTATGGCTCTGTGGAGTTGTCTACAAGAACGTCTCTGTCTACGACCCCTATTGGAGTATCGCGCCCCCACTTATGCTCACCTTCTGGATGAGCATCGCCGGTTTCAACACGCCCTATATCCTCCTCCTGGTTGCCGTCTGGCTATGGGCCATCCGCCTCACCGGCAACTGGGCCTATACCTTCCGCAGCCTCCAAGCCGAAGACTGGCGCTACACGCGCTATCGGCAGAACTACAGCCCCTTCATCTTCCAGCTCATCAACCTCTTCGGGCTCAATATGGTGCCCACCCTTCAAGTCTTTGTGGCCATGCTGCCCGCCCTGCTGCTCCCCGCAAAGGCCGCCGAGGCCAACCTCCTCTCCTGGGTGGCACTGGCCGTATGTCTGGGTGCCGTGGCCATAGAACTGATTGCCGACATGCAGCGGCACCGCTTTGTCCGTCAGCGCACCAGCCGCGACGAAATTCTCCAAACAGGCCTTTGGCGTCACGGCCGCCACCCCAACTATTTTGGCGAAATCAGCTTTTGGTGGGGCGTATGGCTGATGTACGTCTCCGTCTATGGCTTTGCCAGCCGTCCCTGGCTGATAGCTGCCCCCGTATCCATGACAGCACTTTTCCTCTTCATCAGCATCCCCATGATGGAGCGGCGCCAACTCCAAAACAAACCCGCCTATGCCGACTACCGCAAGCACACTAGGAAACTCATCTAACACTTAATCAACAACCCGCCAATTGCTCTGCATTAAACTCAAACATCACACACTATCATTCAACAACCCAGACGCTTCCCACCCGCACTCCAGACGCTTCCCACCCGCACTATTAACGATTATATAACGTGGCGGTAACGTACTGGTAGTGGAGGCGATGCTGAGTTTGGCAAAATGTAGAAATAGTTCTATTATATCATTCATATCAAATATTATGGGTACATTTGCACTCTAAAACAATTAATCTTAAGAAAGGAAACACTTGACTATGAACACCAAGGAGGTAAAATCCGTCAGAGAACCGAGCGTTTGGCAATGGCTGAAGAAATACGCTTGGAGAATTCCATTGATAACGTTGGGGCTGCATTTCATCCTACTGCTGACTATTTATTGGTTGGGCCGTGGGCAGACGGCTGAATGGCTGGTATGGGCATACTTAGTCATATCCGTGTTGTCGGTGCTACTGTTGCTGGCAGTGGCAATCGAGGCGTTTGTGCACCGGCGAGTCAAAAAGGGCATAGGCATGGTAGTGGCAGACATCGTGTGGTTGGCGGTGCTTTTTGTTGAAAACTATTTGGTCAGCATGCTATTCTTTTTTACTCTGCCAGACCATTACGCTGATCGGCACCCCATACCCGCGGGAGTTGAGCTGAACGAACCGCTGAATATAGAGATTGTCTACCCTTATCGCGACACCTCCTACACCGCCGCACTGGTGGACACGGCAGACCCGCAGACTTGGCTGCAACTGGCTGGCGAAATGGGGCTGTATCGCTATGACTTCTACTACCCCGAGCTAGAGGACGGAGATATCTTTCTGCGCTGCTTTGAGGCCGGGAGCGGAGACCCTCTTTCGGAGGAACACATTACTTTCCGCACTTGGACAGAGGTGAAAGGCCACAAAGAGTTCGGACAAGTGGCAAATATGCGGCAAAAGGATTTCCAACTCTATGAGGGGGACTTGGGCGAATACTATGCCGTGCGGGTGGAGGTGTGGCACCAGAATAACTATGGTGAGGAACACAAACTGCTGGAGAAGTTCTATCGCATGGATGGGTGGACTCGGTGAAGACCGGGCTTATTAACTTTTGGAGGTTGAATACTTTCTGGCTGCACCGGATTTTAATCCAACAAAAAGATATAATTTTGCAATTTGAAAAATAATATTCATTGCGCAATGAAAAGATACTCTAAAAACTGCTGCCGGATGGCCCTCATAGGGCTGTTGGCCATGGTTGTCGCCCTGCCCTTAGGCAGTCAGGCTCAGACCGTTTCCGACTCGCCGCAGAGCGAGCACCAATACAACGACGACATCCACACATTCATCATCAAACGCCTGCGCCAGACCACCCAGCAGCGCGAAAAGATGATGAACAAAAAGATCCAACACCTCCTCATCAACCTGCCCAATGCCGAGAAGTTATATGATGAGACCTTCGTGCGCATCACCACCGACGTGCAAGAAGACACTACCGAGGACGGCGTGGCCGAAATCAACTACATATACAACATAGCCTACACTTGCCACCATTTCGAGGGTACCGAAGACGACTATCCTTCGGCCGCCTATGCGTGGAATACATCCAATTCCTGCCGCGCCATCTGCAGCCTCACCCAGCGCATGATTGACGAGGAGCTGGGCGACATCTTTGCCCCAGGCAAGAAAACCACTGTCACCATCACCTCCACCACCGACGCCGCCGAGATCAGCCACATCGACTACAAGGGCGAGTTCGGCGACCTGCGCTATATGCCCGCAGTCTTCAACGACGAGAACGTGCGCATCTCCGTGGACGTGAAGGACGGCATAACCACCAACGCACAGCTGGCCTACCTCCGCGCCCGCAGCGTGCAGGACTTCTTGGCCAACAACGTCCGCAACATGAAGAACACCGAAAACGAATACCGTTTCGTCACCCGCTGTTTCGACATGACCGGTCCCCACTACCGCCGCAGTCAGTTGCAGATAGTGGTGCACGGAGCCTTTGACCAGGCAGCCAAGAACATGGAGGCAGCCTTGATGAATGACGAATACGTCGACTTCAACATTCCCTCCATCGAAGAAAACAGCAACAGCAAAACCTACGCCCTCATCGTGGCAGACGAGGAATATACCGCTCCGCTGCCCAACTGCGACTTTGCCAGCAACGACGGCGACGTGCTGCACCAGTATTTTGTGCACACCCTGGGCATTCCCTCACGCCATGTGAAGGTGCTGCACAACGCCAACCGTCAGATGATTTACGACGACGGCATTCACTGGCTGAAAGACATCATCAAAGCCCAGAACGGCGACGTTCATATCATTATCTACTATGCCGGACACGGCACCAGCAACGCAAAATATCAGCCCTATCTGATGCCCAGCGGCATCGACGTGAGCAAGATACGCGCCTTCCGCAGCAAGGACGGCACGCTGCCCAGCGGCATCACCCTCAGCGGCAAGGATATGGACAAGGTGCTCAGCCAATGCATATCCATCGACACCCTCTGCGGCTGGTTCAAGAAAACCCAGGCACTGAGCTACACCTTCATCATCGATGCCAGCTGCAACGGCATACAGCGCAACGGCAAGGAATTCTTCGACATGGAGCGTGAGACGAAACGCTACCGTGCACCGCGCGTGCGCGACGACATTGTCATCTTTATGGCTGCCGACGGCGACAAAACTGCCTATAGTTTCATTGACCAGCACCACGGTTTCTTCACCTACTATATTCTGAAAGAGCTGAAATACACCCGTGGCGAAGTCACCTTCCAAGAACTGTTCAACAACGTCACCAAGAACCAGGCCTACGAGTCTTCGCTACAAGGCAAGCTGCAGGAGCCGAGCATGATTATTGGCGGCTCGCTAGGAGACAACTGGGGCCAGCGCACTTTTATCAACAACTGATTTGAACCCTCAGAGGCGTCCAAGGCCTCTCTTGATGGAAAATCAGAACTCAGAATTAAACAATAGACATGAACACTCCTGAATTTATCACCCACCTGAAGGCGAACGAGGTGTTTGTCTTTGGCAGCAACCTGGCCGGTATGCATGGCGGCGGTGCGGCCCGCATAGCTTATGAACGTTTCGGGGCCAAGATGGGACAGGGGGTAGGCCTGCAAGGGCAGAGCTATGCCATCCCCACGATGCAGGGCGGCGTGGAGACCATCAAGCCCTATGTTGACGAGTTTATCCAATTTGCCCAAGAGCATCCCGAGAAGACCTTCTTGGTAACGCGCATAGGGTGCGGAATAGCCGGATTTAGAGACGAGGAGATTGCCCCACTCTTTGAAGATGCACATCTGGTTGCCAACATCGTGCTGCCCAAAGGATGGTAAGAGATTTTACTAAAGGATAGAAAATTTTGTGGGGGAAAATACTATTTCCCCCATTTTTCCGTTAAAGAAGAAAGAAAAATATATAAATAGATATAGAAAAATGAAAAAAGTATTGGTTGCAGCACTTATCATGGTGCTTACAATGGGAGCCGTAAACGCTCAGAACACTTTCCGCGGCATTGTCAAATATAAGCTCACCAGCACCGGCACTGTGGACGTGCAGATCCCTGCCGAGCAGAGCACAATAGAGGTGAAAGTGTACGACAACAAGCTGATGTCGGGTCAGACACAGCAGATAGGCATGAAGGTGGCACAGGCCATCGACCTGAGTCAAGCCATCGGATATTTGGCTGCCAACGGCATTGAACTGGAGTCCTACGACGGCGACGGCAAACTGCTAGTGCGCGGTGAGTCGACCAAAGAGGAGATGGACAGCCTCTATCTGGAAGACAAGGAACCCGGCCATTTCTACTATGAGAAGGTGGACGGCACGAAGGACATCTTTGGCTTCACCGCCAAGAAACTTATCATGCACCGCTATGACGAGACCGGCACCGACAATCCCGTGGAATGCTGGTATACGGAAGAGATTGGACCCGAGTACTGTTTGCTGTTTGGCCACACCAAGGGCTTCCCCCTCATTTTCACCCAGCAGGGCAGCGAGGGTCGAGCCATCACCTATACCTGCACCGAGATTGTCAAAGGAAAGGTGAAAGAAGCCGAGATGCTGCTGCCTGCAGGCTACAAAGATGTCAACGACGAGGAATTTGCCAAAATCATGAAAGAATTCCAAGATGCCGCCGAGCTTCTGGAATAGTTGAATGTCCTGTCTCCATCCTTATAACAACAGATGCTATAGCTTCCCTAGGGGACTATAGCATCTTTTTGAAACTAAAGAATTGAAAAGGACAGCCACTGAGGCAGCTGCTCCTTTCAATTTGCCACCATAGAAAACAGAAGTAAGCACACCATGTCAAAAGCAAAGACTCAGAAGAAAAAGAAAGTACGCCCGACCAGTAAGTTTGTCGAATTCTGCAGGACCGAACGGGGCCGCAAACTACGCGGAGCCTGCTACATAATGTTGGCCCTCTACCTTGTCATGGCCACTATTTCCTACTTTGTTTCCTGGCCCAGCCAGAGCAACTGGATGGGCAAACTAGGCTACCACATGGCCAACCTAATAGTGCAGGGGACCTTCGGCATCGCCTCCATGGGGCTATACTTCCTCCTGTTCATCTATGGACTACGACTGTGGAAGAAAAACCCTTTACCTTGGTGGAGGACCTTCTGGGCGACGCTTTTCTGGATGCTGTGGTGCTCTACTGTGCTGGGCTATCTCTACGGCATGTTTTTCAAAAACGAAACCTTTGGCAACTATGTGGGCATCACCGGCAAGTTTGTCTCCGAGGAGCTGTACAGCCTTATCCGATGGGGTGTGGTGGTGCTACTGATATTTGTGGCCGTGGTGTTCCTAATCTTTGTGCACCGAATGCGTATTCGTATGCCCAAGTTACCCGAGGTAAGCCTGCCAAAGGTGAACCTGAAGGAAAGAATCAGCCAGCTGCGCCAAGAGAAGGAAGAGCCTGAGACACCAGAAGAGGAAGAGACCGTCGAGACTACCCCCGCCAATGAAGAGAAGATTACCTTCGACATAGACGATGAATTCGCCCGCGTGAACCAGCGGGCACAGCAACATACGGCTGAAGAGATGCCGCCAGCCAAAGAGGACATCGACTTCACCATTGCCGACAACAACATGCACATTGACTCTCCTGCCGCCGAGGAGGAGGATTTGGACAAATACTCAGAACTGGAGGCCACGCAAGAGGGAACCCACTATGGCATAGACGAGCTGTACGACCCACACTTAGACCTGAAGCAGTATCAGATGCCCACCACTGACTTGCTCACCGACTGGGAGACCAAAAACACCAAGGTGACGAAGGAGGAATTAGTGGCCAACAAGGACCACATTGTGGAGACCTTGCGCAACTACGGCATCGAAATAGTGCAAATCACAGCCTCGCCCGGTCCTACAGTAACCCTGTATGAAATCAAGCCCGCTCCAGGCGTGCGCATTTCTAAGATAAAGAGCCTAGAGGACGATATAGCCCTGAGTCTTTCCGCCCTCGGCATCCGCATCATCGCCCCCATCCCAGGCAAGGGCACAGTGGGTATAGAGGTGCCCAATGCCAAACCCCAGATTGTCTCAATGAAGAACATGCTGGAATGCGATGCCTTTGTCAACAACAATAAGATGGAACTGCCCATCGCTTTCGGCAAGACCATCAGCAACGAACCTTTCGTCACCGACTTGGCCAAAATGCCCCACCTGCTTATGGCCGGTGCTACCGGCACAGGTAAGTCGGTCGGTCTCAACGCTGTCATCGCCTCGTTGCTGTATAAGAAGCACCCCTCTGAACTGAAATTCGTCATGGTAGACCCCAAGAAAGTGGAACTCTCTCTCTACAACAAGATTGAGCGACACTACTTGGCCAAACTGCCCGACAGCGAAGAGGCCATCATCACCGACGTGAAAAAGGTGGTGCGGACACTCAACTCGCTGTGTATCGAGATGGACCAGCGCTATGAGCTGCTGAGACAAGCAGGCGTGCGCAAGATAACGGAATACAACGACAAATTCATCCATCGGCACCTCAATCCCGAAAACGGACACCGCTTCCTGCCCTACATAGTGTTGGTGATAGACGAGTTTGCCGACCTCATCATGACGGCGGGAAAGGAAGTGGAGATGCCCATCTGCCGTCTGGCACAGCTGGCCCGCGCCGTGGGCATTCACCTCATCATTGCCACCCAACGCCCCACCACTAACATTATTACTGGCACAATCAAAGCCAACTTCCCCGCCCGTGTGGCCTTCAAAGTGACCAGTGGCATCGACTCGCGCACCATTCTGGACTGCAGCGGGGCCCAACGACTGATAGGCCGTGGCGACATGCTCATATCACTTTCGGGGGCCGACCTAGTACGCATCCAGTGTGCCCTCATAGAGACGGAAGAGATAGAGCAGTTGGCAGACTTTATTGGCTCGCAGCGGGGATATCCCGACGGATTCCTGCTGCCTGAATATCTCGATGAGAACGAAGAGCCCAACAAAGACTTCGACCCCAAGCAGAAGGATGAATTCTTCAATGATGCCGCACGACTGGTGGTGGCCAGTCAGTTTGGTTCCACATCACTGCTGCAACGCAAGTTGCAATTGGGATATAACCGTGCAGGACGCATCATAGACCAGCTGGAAGCAGCCGGCATTGTGGGCCCCTACAACGGCTCCAAGGCCCGCGAAGTGCTGGTCCACGACGAAGTGCAACTGGAAGAAATCTTACGCGACCTATAGTAGGCATGGACGACATAGAGAAATACTGCGCCGAGCACACCAGTCCTCCCAACGAGGCCCTAAACGCCATTTATCGCAGCATTGCCCTCCATACGGTCAACCCCAACATGTCATCGACACCCTATCAAGGTGTTTTGCTACAACTATTTGCCCAAATAGCAGAACCCTCTATTGCCGTAGAAATTGGCAGCTATGCAGGCTATGGGGCCGTATGCATAGCCCGAGGGATGCCCGCAGGCGGGCAACTACACGTCGTGGAAGCCAACGAGGAATACGAAGAAATCATCAGGCAACACTTTCGGATGGCCGGAGTCGAAAGCCATTTACATCTTCATATCGGACAGGCTCTCGACATTCTGCCCACCCTTCCCGACGGCATAGGATTGGCCTTTGTGGACGCCGACAAGACCCAATACGACAAGTACTACCAACTACTTGTGCCCAAAATGCGACCCGGCGGGCTAATTATCTTGGATAACATGCTTTGGTATGGGCGGGTGACGACAGAGGCCGAGACCCAACTTCGGTGCGACCGGGCGACCCGAACCATCCAACAACTGAACCGCTACATCACAGCTGACCATCGGGTAGATAACATCCTATTACCTATCAGAGATGGGCTGATGATATGTCGAGTAGTGGGCGGGAAAGACATATCGCATGAGGAAAACGATCGTATTTGAACCTAAAATAGAAAAAAAAGATTGTATGTCTGATTTTTTTTGTATTTTTGCAATTTGAAATAATCAGTGTGCATTATGAAAAAATATCTGTTCCTAATAGGTGTAGCCTGTGTGGCATTGCTGAGTTCTTGTGTTAAGGAGAAGAATTGTCGTTGCTCGGTACTCGGCTCCATGGACACGCGTATCATCACCATCACCCAAGGCGACTGCAGCAAGTTGAATTATGTCACCTACTACGACGCGTTGGACAGCGCCCATGTCGATCCCGTCGTCTGCACCGACTATCCCTTTATTGGAGACTCATCCATCCTTTATCAAAAGTAGTACATCATGAAAAAATACATTTTCTTTCTGCTTTTGGCAGCACTGACGCTCATGAGCAGTTGCAGCAAAGAACATCGTTGCCGCTGCACCAATGTTGACAACCAAAATCAGGTGACCTATGTTACCGCCGACTACGGTTTCAGATGCAGCAAGATTACCCGGCTGGGTTTCGAACGCATGATAGAAGGCGACCTTGTACGCCAAATGGAAGAGGTCACCTGCACGGAGGCTAAGGATTGACACCTTTCCGCTCCAAATTCATACGCCTGACAGCACTCATCGTGAGGATGCTGTTGGGTGTGTTTTTTATAGTCTCTGCCCTGTCCAAGTTAATGGACATCGACCAGTTTGAGATATACATATTCTCCTACAACATTCTCTCGCTGAATTTATCCTTCCTTGTGACCCGCGTGGTTATCGTTGCCGAACTGCTGGTTGGACTTGGACTACTGTCCAACATCTGGAAACGGCTGGTAGACACAAGCGCACTACTGCTCTTGGTATGTTTTGTCCTATTCTTGTGCTACGCTTTGCTGATGGGGCGTACAGACAGCTGCCACTGTATGGGGTCGCTCCTACCAATAAACCCCGCCCACTCACTCGTCAAAAATGCTGTCCTAATCCTGTTGCTGCTTTTTTCAATGGGAGCACAGCCGTGGCGATGGAAACCCCGTTGGTTCATATGGCTTCCGGCCATCGTTGCCCTTATCGTGACCGTGTTCTGTATTTCAGCCCCCGACAACTGGCTCTTCGGTCCCTCGGAGGAATACTACAACCAAGAGGAACTGGACAAAGCCAATGCCCCCCAGGGCGAGCTCCACAGCCTCGATCTCAAGCATGGCAAACACGTGGTGGCGTTCCTGACCCCGGGATGTTCCTTTTGCCAAATGGCCGACCAAAAACTGACTCATATCTACCGTCGGAACCAACTTGACTCCAACCTTTTTGTCTATCTGACCCCTGGTCATGACAGCACCACCACAGGCCTCACGGTTGACTCCTCCACTTTTCTCCGACCCTCTTATAAGATGGACGTGACCACATACGCTCTCATCACCTATGGCCAGCGGCCCATTGTCTTCCTTATGGAAGACGGGCAAGTGAAAGCCACATGCCACTACCGCAACATCGACGAACAACAGATAGTATCTTTCCTCAGCCAATAAGAGTTTCCCGATAATGAAAAAGAAAAGTCTTCAACTTCTGCTTGCAGTCCTTGTGATACTCTCGGTATCGGGCTGCACAAAGCGTTGCCGATGCATCAAATACAACACCAACGTCGACTACTACACCCCCGAAGAAGTTTCAGCACAGAACAAGACCTGCAGCGAGATGCGATACATGAACGGTCTCTCTGTCCAACGCTACTCACTGTGCGAATGGGTATACGGCGAGTAGCCCAAGTTCCCCTATTTTCTTCTTAATATCTTTTCAAGCACCGATCTGACCAATCGACGCTCATTATAGAACACCACAGCCACGTAGACCAGCAACAGGCCCGTGTTGAGCACCAACTCCCAACCCAGCTGTGACGGTCGCAGCCACACGCTCACGCCGTAAAGTCCCAGAGCCAGCACAAAATAGCCTGCGATGGGTCCCAACCTATAAGGGACAGGGCTTTTCTTGTGTCCAACAAGATAGGAGAGCACCATGCAAGTGCCATAACCGGCCACGCCACCCCATGCACAGGCCATATAGCCATAGCGGGGAACGAATATGAAGTTCACGGCCAGCAACACAGCACACCCAATGGCTGAAAAAATGGCTCCCCACCAGGTCTGTTCAATCAGTTTGTACCAAAAAGAGAGGTTGAAATAAATGCTCATAAAGATTTCGGCCAGCATCACAATAGGCACCACTCTCAGACCCTCCCAATAGTCAGCATCGATAACATATTTGAATATGTCCAGATAGGCCATCACCGCCAAGAACGCCAGCAGGGCAAACATTACAAAATATTTCATCACCAAGGCTTGGCTCTCCTTGTTCTTCTGGCCCTGGCCACCGCCGAAGACAAAAGGCTCGTAAGCATAGCGAAAAGCCTGCGTAATCATGGCCATGATCATGGCAATCTTGGAGCAGGCACCATAGATGCCCAATTGAATTTCACCTTCCAAGCCGGGGACGATAAAGCGAAAACAGATCTTGTCCGCCACCTGATTTAAGATGCCCGCAATGCCGAAAAGTAGCAATGGCCAGGTGTACCTGAGCATCTCCTTCAGGAGGGACACATCCATGCCAAACTTCAGCTTTCGCAATTCGGGAATGAAAAAGAGAGTGATACCAGCGGTGCAGATTAGGTTGACAACAAATATATAACCCACCTCATTGACTGGGTTAAACCATTCCATCAGGCTAGGATGAGAAACCTTAAGACTCGGTGCCAACAAGAAGACAAAAAGATTCAAACCTATATTGCAAACAATGAATAGCAGTTTCAGCAAGGCAAACTTCCATGCCCGTCCCTGTGCGCGCAACAAGGCAAACAATATGGCCTGAAAGGCATCAATGGCCACCACACACCCCATCACTTTCAGATACTCGGGATGGCTGGCAAAACCAAGCCATTGTGAAATAGGGGTTATGAAACAGAACAACAGCAGCACAAATGCCGCCGCTACCGAAAAAACGGCAAGCAAAGCGGTTGAAAAGACCGTGTCGGACCGTTCCTTATATTTGTTGGCAAAATAGAAGAAGGTGGTCTCCATGCCAAATGTGAGGATGACCAGCATCAGGGCTGTCAGGGAATAGACGTTGGTGACAATGCCGTAGCCGCCGCTCTCGGCAGCAATCTTATACGTATAGAGCGGCACCAGCAAATAGTTCAGAAAACGTCCAACAATGCTGCTCATGCCGTATATCATGGTGTCCGAAACCAGACTCTTCAACGTTTTTTGTGCCATACTTATCATTTTTAGTTACCTTGGTAACGGAAAGCCCTCTCATTTATTGCCTAAAGCATAAAAATTCTTAACTCTAAACCTCTCAACCTCAAACTACAATTATTTTTTGTACCTTTGCAAAGTCAAATGGCTATATTCACCAACATAAAACATTGGAGTCCAATTCTCGCCATCATGATGCTACTACTTGTGGCCTCATGCAGCGAGGAGAATGCCGAAATTTCTGAATACCACATCATTCCCGAACCCGCCTACATGGTACAGAAAGGGCGCACATTCACCATCACCTCCCGCACCAAGCTCTACTTCGAAAATCTGGCACAGAACTCCCCCACTGCCAAATTCATCAGCAACACCCTACGCCAGATGCACATCCGACCCGCCTTCATCGGCACCCCCAACCGTGGTTCTATCAGCATCTCGCTCAACGACACCGTCAACCCCTCTCTGGGCGACGAGGGCTACTTGATGCAAGTGCGTCCCGACGGCATCTACATCAGTGCCAACACCGAGGCCGGCCTCGTCTATGCTTTCGAGACCTTTATCCAAATGCTACCACCCGACATCCATCAACACCCCTACGACCATATCACCCTCCCCGAATGCACCATCCTTGACTATCCTCGCTTTCCCTGGCGGGGCAGCCTCCTCGATGCCTGCCGGCACTTCATCACCGTCAAGCAAATCAAACGCCACCTCGACCTCATGGCCGCGCACAAGCTCAACAAGTTTCACTGGCTTCTCAACGACGACCAAGGCTGGCGAATAGAAATAGAGAAATACCCCGAGCTCAACGACATCGGTTCCTGGCGTGTCGACCGGACCGGAATTCCCTGGGGGCAAGAAGAACCCGCCCGCCCCGGCGAAGAGCCCACCTATGGCGGCTTTTACACCAAAGCCGAGATTGCCGACATTATCCGCTACGCACAGCAGCTCAACATCGAGGTCATCCCCCAAATAGAACTCCCCGGCCATGCCAGCGCCATACTGGCTGCCTACCCCCAGCTTTCGTGCGACCAAGAGAGCTACTCCGTCGCCCTCGGCCCCTGCTGGCCCCACAAAGCCATCCTCTGTGCCGGCAACGATGCCGCCATACAGTTTATCGACGACATCCTAGATGAAATAGCGATCCTCTTCCCCAGCCAGTTTATCCATATCGGCTTCGAGGACCTCAGCACCGAAAACTGGGAAAACTGTCCTAAATGCCAAAACCGCATCCGTCAACAGGGGTTGGACAACGAAGTAGGACTGCAAAACTGGTTGGTCTCTCACATCGAGGAATACCTTCTGCGCAAAGGCAAGCGCATCATCGGTTGGGATGACATTCTCTCGTGCAACAATTTGAGCCCCGAAGCAGTAGTCATGGCCTCTCAGGGTGACAGCACCATTCGTCGCGGAACTATTCGCGGCAACGGTGTCATCAACGCCAATGCAGACTTCTGCGACCTTGAAACCTATCAGACCGACACAGCCTACCACCCTGCCGCACTTCCGCAATATCTGCCGTTGAGCCATGTCTACCAGTTCGACCCCATGCCCAAAAGCCTCACCTCCGACCTCCAACCCTATTGCTGGGGAGGCGAAGCCCTTCTTTGGACCGACTATATACTCAACTACGAGCAAGCCGAATACTACCTCCTGCCACGCCTCTGCGCTTTGGCTGAGTGTTTCTGGTCACTGCCCGAAAACAAAAGTTGGCCCCGCTTTCAGCAGAAAATCGAACAACAGAAACAACGTGTCCAAGCCTTTGGATTCAAGCCCTGCAAAGGTTCCTTTAAGCCCACCGTATTCAAATCTCCCACAGAGGGGGGGTATCTGGTGACACTCTCGTCCGAAGTGATGGGCACCTACATTTACTACACCACCGACGGCAGCGACCCCACGCCTGAAAGCACCATTTACACCCACCCCATCCGCCTGTCCAAAGGAACCCGACTGCGCACACTCTCACTTTACAACGGTCAGGTGCAGGAAGGCATCTACGACTTTATTCTATGAAACAGATTATCGACCACATTGTCTCCACCCGCAATCTCACTCTTGAGCAACTTGCCGGGCTCATGGCTACAGAAGACCAAGAGGTTGTCGGCTACCTTTTCCACCAGTCACACCAATTGGCACAGCGCATCTACGGCAACAAGATATTCATCCGAGGCCTGATCGAAATATCCAACCACTGCAAGAACGACTGCCTTTACTGCGGCATCCGGCGCAGCCGCACTGACGTGCATCGCTACCGTCTTTCGAAGGAAGACATCCTACAATGCTGCCAACAAGGCTACAGCTTGGGATTCCGCACCTTTGTGTTGCAAGGGGGTGAAGACGGATGGTTCACCGATGAGCGTATGTGCGACATAGTAGCCGCCATACGGCAGCAGTTCCCCGACTGCGCTATCACTCTCTCGCTGGGCGAACGCTCACGCGAGAGCTATCAACGTCTTTTCGATGCCGGTGCCAATCGTTACCTGCTGCGACACGAGACCGCCGACCCCAAGCATTACTCCCGACTGCACCCAGACGATATGTCATATGACAACCGGATGCACTGCCTGCATGACCTCAAAGAGATCGGCTACCAAGTGGGCTGCGGCTTCATGGTCGGCTCTCCCTTCCAGACGGTCGAAAACCTCTTTCAGGACCTCCAGTTCATCCGTTCCTTCCAGCCCCAGATGGTGGGCATAGGCCCCTTCATCCCCGCCTCCGGCACTCCCTTTGCCGACCGTCCCTCCGGCACCGTAGATGCCACTCTGCGCCTGCTGGCCCTAATCCGCCTGCTGCATCCGCAAGTGCTTCTGCCCGCCACCACAGCCCTCGGCACCCTACATCCCCAAGGACGCGAATTGGGCATTCTGGCCGGTGCCAATGTCATCATGCCCAACCTCTCCCCTGCCGCCCAGCGGGCCGACTATAGCATCTACGACAACAAGCTCTCCACCGGTTCTGAAGCCGCCGAGACAGTCAACGACACCCGATACCGATTGGGCAAACTAGGCGTTGAGGTTCCTGCCGACCGTGGTGACTACCCAGGATAGAGTAAAAGGTAAAAGTAAAAAAACCGTTGGTGGAATTAAATAACAAGCATATTGTTGATGAATAGATGAAGAAAAAGTTGTTCATATTGCAGATTTTCAGTAATTTTGTAATTGAAATAAAGAAGCAATTACATCAATCTGATATGGACAACTTTTTTGCAAGGTTCGGAATAATTCTCGACGTGTGCAAGCATTTCTCAAAAGATTTGGTCAACGAGCACGGCAAAATGCCCCGACGGGGTGTCGTTCCCAAGTTCTCCGACCTTGAGGTCATCGCGCTGGCGTTGACGGCCGAGACGGAAAGCATCGACAGCGAGAGCCGCCTGTTCTTGATGCTGAAAAGCCACAGAGAGCTTATGCCGAACCTGATTTCACGCCGACAGTACAACGACCGCCGCAAGTACACCGCCGGCCTGTGCGAGGGCATCCGCAAGCGGCTGGTGGCCGTTATCGACGGCGGCGAGGATTATTTCTGTATCGACAGCAAGCCTATCGAAGTGTGCCGTCTGTCGAGAGGGAAACGTTGCAAGATGGGCAGAACCACTCCCGACACTGCGCCGAACTTCGGCTACTGCGCCTCGCAGGGCGTGTATTACTTCGGCTACAAACTCCACGCCCTCACCGGACTGAGGGGCTTAGTGCATTCCTACGACCTCTCGAAGGCAAGTGTCCACGACCTGCATTATCTCAACGACATCAAGCCGCTGTATCACGATTGCAGCATCTTCGGGGACAAGGGCTACAT